>RDXY01000021.1 GCA_004293045.1 Flavobacteriia bacterium
GTATATACCTATACTGCGACTGCACCAGGTTGCATTTGGATGGATAGTTTTACTATAACTTCAAATAGTTTTACTCCTGTTAAACTTGGTAGATGTAATTAATTTAAAACCTATTAATATTAAAACCTAAATGAAGAAATTTCTATTACTTTTCATTCTCATATCAACTCTATCTAAAGCTCAAATTATTGATGTTTTACAAGGACATATTGGAACGGCAATTTTCCCAACAGATGAGAAAATAAACTTCAATACTGGAAAACCAGAAAATATCTATGCAGGGTTTGCTCCCGCACAGGTGTTAGGTTTAGGTGGCACTAAATTTATTACAGACAAGATTCAGCTTTGTGCTACTTTTGACATTATGAATACTTTTAAAAATCACTACAATCTAATAGCTCAAAAAACAGCTTTAAATGTAAAATACAATTTTATTGCACCAGATATTTACAGATTTTCACCTTACATATTCTTGGGTGGTAACTATAGCTTTATATTTTTATCTCAAAGCAATTTTATAAGAAATTAAATCAAATGGATGAGGTTTATTTACCTAGTATACCCATACGATTAATTGTTAGTAACTCTGTGGTATTTTCGTCATTTATTGTATTGGCTTCAAAGGTGAAGTTTTTATCGTATAATTTACCATTAAGAAAATACGTAAGCATAAAATGATTGTTTAATTGCAATACATTGTTTTCTAATAACTCCACTTTTATAGCCGTTTCCGGTAAAACTTCGTTAAAAGCATGTCGAAAACTTCCTGTTTTTCTTTCTTCACCATTAATAATTCCAGAAGCACTAGAAACTACCATGGCCATTTCTAATTTTTCTGAACTAGTATTTAATAAGTAGGCATACCAGCTATTTTCACCAAAATCTTCATTCCATTCTTTAATAGCCACCACATACACGTTTTCCACTTCAGGAATAATAATGTCTTTTTTCATTAGAAGTTGCTGCTTTATTTTATTTTCTTAGATAAAGTAGCCGTGTTTGTAAAAATCTTTAAGTCTACTTTTGGCTCTCCTAATAAGTCAATTTGTGTGTTTCCTGAAGCTGAAATTTCAATGGTTTTTTGTGCATTTACCGAACATGAGGTGTAGCCTTCTGCAATTAATTCCATATCAGCGACAGTGAATTTTTTTGCTACTAAACTGGAATTATTATCTAGTCTTATCTTTGCAATTTGCGCATCGCCTTCAATAACTGCTTTCGATTTTTGGTATAAATCTATTTTTGTTTCAGGCGAAGCAATTAATGCTTTTAAATTTGCGTCTTTACTTAATTCTACAACAGATTTCTCCGCTTGAACATTGATTTCTGCTTTCGATTTATCTGTCAAAATTAAGGTGAAATTAGTGGACTTCACATTTAAAAAAGATTGGGATTTATCGAAGTTTTTAACAGTAATGTTTGCTAGTGCGATATCTGCAATGGCATTAATTTTACTTTCATGTCTCGCTACAATTGTATTTAAACTATCATTATAATTTACTCTAATAGCCATTTTTTTCTCGCCAACAGGTTGTTTTAACGCGGTTAATTTTAGCGTTTTTCCTAAAACATTATAACTAATAATGTCATGTAAATTATCATCGGCTTCAATTTCTATTGATGTTTTTTCTCCTTTTACGAAATACACATCCAAAAATTCTTCAATTTCTACGTTTTCAAATTGTGCTACTTCTTTTACAGAAATGGTTACAATTTTTGAACCTTTTATTTTTTCTAATTTAGCTTGCGCCGAGACAACTGAAAAGCTAAACAATGTAATCACGAAAAGTGTAATTGATTTTATCATTTTTGTGTTTTTTTAAATTTTAAGGACAAATATATTAAAAAAAAACCCGAAAAAAATCGGGATTTATATGTTTTGATATTAGGGTTTTGATATAATAAAAGATATTAAAAAATACTTTCTATAAATTGAATTACTAACTGCACAGCAATGTCTATTATTTTAATTACAAATTGTATCATGATTTGTTGGGGTTATCGATTACTATTTGGTGTAAAATTAAGTATAAATTATGAAATGAATGTTAAAAATTAATTAAATTATTCTATTGATATTTCGCCACCGCTTGTTTCCTCATTTCTTAATTCTCTTGGTCTTTTTACTGATGAAATCGTACCTGCACTTTCCGCTTTTGCATCTAATTTTACAATGGCATGCACTATAATGTTACTTGCGCTTGACGCTTGGGCAAATACTTCATTAGACATTAATTCTGATGCATCTATAGAACTTGCGCTCGATGCATTTGTTTCTAATTTTAATGTTTTGCCTTTTATAGTTACATCTCCAGTGCTTGAGGACTCAATAGTAATGTTCTCATATTCTGCTTCCATATCAATTTTACTCGCGCTTGTAGCGATGAGATTTAAGCTTTTACCTTTTAAGATATTTACTGATTGTATACTTGAAGCACTTGTAGTTTCTAAACCTTTTAACTGTTTTATATTTACATGTACTATAAGTTTTTCTGCATCAATGTAACTTTTATCTAAACTTATTTTTAAAACACCATTTGAAATTGTTGTTTTTATGTGGCTTTGTAAATTAGAATCGGTTTCCACTTCAATACTGTTGTTTTCCGCTTGTTCAATTTCAACAGCTATGGCATTGCTAACCTCAATTTTCGTGAAATTTTCAGTTACTTCTCTTTTACTGATTGTTACTTCTCCATTCCCTTTCGTTTGATTCACATATTCTTGACAAGAAAAAAGGAATATTATTATTAACGTATAAAATATATTTTTCATATTTTGTTATTTTATTGTGATACTATTTTTCTTGATTTTAATACTTTCTACATTCTCTTTTTCAACGGTTTTATTTCCTTTTTTTATTAGTATACCATCTTCATTTAAAATGATTTCTGAATTTTCTTCTAAATTTGAAATAGTATCATTTTCAACATCATCATATTCGTTTTCATCAATTGGACAATTCATACACAACACTTTGTTTTCTGAAACGATATAAGTATAAGAATCTGAACTATGATGTAAGTTGAAATAATCATTTTCGGATCTGTCAAAGTGTTTGAAGTTTTTATCTACTTTAAAAATTGTTCCTTTAGGTAAATATAAAAACAATTCTACTTCTTGGTCATGTTTTTTATTGGCTAAATCGGTAATCCAATAATTGTCTAAAATTAAGTTGTTGTTTTCAATTTTAACGTTGTATTTTATTTTTTCAGCCGTTTCTTTGGCTTTTTTAATACTACTTCCTTCTGCAGATTTTTCAATTTGAATAAAAGCATTTGGTTCGTTTGTTTCTACTATTTTTATAGATACGTTATTTGAAAATATTATTTCTTTATCAGTATCATCATGAATAACTTCAAAATTTTCATGTTCGTAAATATCTTTACTATACAAATTATTTGAAATGAATTTGATATTTAATGTATCTGATGGATTAATATTGATGGCTACTTTTTCAATATCTTTTCCAGTGTAGGCATTTTGACTAATTTCTTTTATTGTTAGAAACAACACTGACGCTAATCCAATTATCCAAATAGCTAATAACGAATAGTTTATAGTGTTTCCAATTGATTTTATTCTTGTAGTTAGTAGTTTTAACCCTAAGATTAGTAAGAAAAATAAAGGAATTCCTACTACTATAATTAATAGCAAACCTTGAATCCAAATAGGTGTTTCTAAACTAAATGGAGTGTGAATGTGATTGTAAAGGAAATTATCTGGCATAGATGAGAAAAATAGCATAGCGATCCCGCAAATAATCACACTAATTAATATCATAGAAGTAAAAAGCACTATAAATCCACCTATTATTTTAGAAATTACATTAAAAATAGATGTAACAATTTCGCTAATTGTATTTCCGATTTTTTCAGCCCCTGATCTAGCATTTGAAGCCATTTTGTCATGGTCTAAATTTGAAAATTTATCTGAAATTTCGTTAAAGCTTTCTTTTACTTTTTTCTCAATATTTGAAATGGTTATGGGTTCGCCTTTCATTTCTAATTTTTGTGAAGTAGTTACGGCTTCTGGAATTAAAATCCATAATATTATGTATACTACTAATCCTGAACCAAAGCCGAAGAATAAGATTACCATTATAATTCTTAGCCATAAAGGATCAACTCCTAAATAATGCCCTAAACCTGATAATACACCTCCTAAAAATGAGTTGTCTTTATCTCTATATAATTTTTTTGTACTACTTGTGGAGGTGTAATTGGTTTGAAAATCATTTTCTGGTGCTTCATCTTCAATTTTATAATCTTCAGGTTGCCCCATTATCGAAATAATATCGTCCACTTCTTTTAAGCCAATAACTTGTTTAGTTGTGCCTAATTTTTCTGTAAAAAGTTCCGAAATTCTACTTTCAATATCATTAATAATTTCTTCTCTACCATCTGGAGATAATGAACGTCTAACCGCATCAAAGTAGTTGCTTAATTTTCTAAAGGCGTCTTCATCAATGTGAAAGAAATATCCTCCTAAATTTATACTTGTTGTTTTGTTCATAACCTATTATTTTTGATTAGTTATTGTATTTACAGCACCTGATAATTCGCTCCAAGTGTTGTTTAATTCTTTTAAAAATTCTTTTCCTTCATCCGTTAAACCGTAATATTTCCTTGGTGGCCCCGATGTTGATTCTTCCCAGCGATAGCTTAATAAATTATCATTTTTTAATCTTGTTAATAAAGGATATACTGTACCCTCTACAACAAGTAATTTTGCCGTTTTTAAGGTGTCCAAAATTTCAGAAGTGTAGGCATCCTTTTCTTTTAATACAGATAAGATGCAAAACTCTAAAACACCTTTTCGCATTTGAGCTTTTGTGTTTTCAATATTCATTTGAATTTGTTTTTTTAATCCTGTTAAAACGATTTAAAAATTCAGTACATTACTTAGTACATTATTTTCTTATGCAAATATATATCCAAAAACAATTACCTTGTTTCGCATAGTACTAATATTTAACATAATTTTAACATTTTAGTTTGATGTGCTACACAACTATTTTTTTCTTATTTTTACATAAAATATAATATAGATATGGAGTTTACACCCTTTAAATTAAATGCATATACCTTTTTTAAATTGCCTTCCGCATTTTGGAGTGGCGTTCGAGTAAAGCAAATCACACCCGATATTTGTATGGTAACAGTAAAACACAGTTGGTTTAATCAAAATCCATTTAAATCTATGTATTTTGCAGTACAAGCGATGGCTGCCGAATTTACTACTGGTGCTTTAGTGCTGTTTCATATCAAATCGAGCGGGAAAAATATTTCAATGCTTGTGGCCCAGAATAAAGCCGTATTTACTAAAAAAGCAACAGGAAAAATTACGTTTACATGTAATCAAGGAAAGGAAATTGCCGAATGTATTGAAGATGCAATACGAACAAATGAAGGACAAACGATTTGGTTAACATCAATAGGAATAAATGAAAATGGCGAACAAGTTTCAGAAATGCAATTTCAATGGACTATAAAATCAAGAATATAATTTTTAGACATTTGTTAATCTTAGTTAATGTTTAATCTTAAAGCGTAACTAATTGTAAATTTGTGATAAAATAATATAAATGAACATATTAATAACAGGAGCAACTGGTTTAATAGGGAAAAAAATGGTGACTTTACTTAAAAAAGACAACCATAGTATTCACTATTTATCAACTTCAAAAGCTAAAATAGAACACACGCCAAATTATAAAGGATTTTATTGGAATCCAGGCAAAGGCGAAATTGATCTTGCTGCGTTTGAAGACGTTTCAGTGATAATTCATTTAGCGGGTGCTTCTATTTCTAAAAAATGGACAATAGCTTATAAAAAAGAGATAGTACAAAGCAGGGTTCAAACGGCTAATTTGCTTTTTAAAACGTTGCAATCGCATCCAAATAAAGTGAAGCACTTTGTTGGTTCATCTGCTGTAGGTATCTATCCAGATGATTTAACTGCCATTTATCACGAAGATGATTCAAAAATTGATGACTCTTTTTTAGGCGAAGTGACGCAACTTTGGGAAGAGAGCACCAATTTATTTAAATCCTTACCGCTTTTGGTTACCACAATTAGGATTGGAGTAGTTTTAGCTAAAGAGTCGGGTGCATTAGTCGAAATGACTAAACCTATAAAATCCGGATTTGGAGCAGCTTTGGCTTCCGGAAAACAATATGTGTCTTGGATTCATATTGATGATTTAGTGGCTATTTTTAAATATGTCTTAGATAATAAGTTAGAAGGTATTTACAATGCGGTTTCGCCTTATCCCACAACAAATGAAGAACTTACAAAAGCAATTGCGAAAACCATTCATAAACCTTTATTTTTACCGAATGTGCCAAAATTTATGTTACAATTTCTTTTAGGAGATATGCATAAAATTGTAACCAGTAGTCAACACGTGAGCTCAAGAAAAATTCTTGATTCAGGGTTTCAATTTCAATTTGCTTCGCTTAGCAAATCGTTATTAAATCTATTGAAATAGAACTTTAAATTTTCATTTTTTTACAGTTGTATCCAAATTTATTTATTTTGGAGAGATTTTTTTGTGCTATTTTGTACTGACAATGTGTCATAAAATAAAGTATGGCAACACTTTTGCAATCTCATTTTGAAAATAAAATATACAATCATGAGTCAAGAAAATACGGAAAACATCGAAAAAGAGATCCTTCAGGATGAAAATGCTATAGAAAATCAAGATGTTCAAGAAAATAATGAGCCAGAAGTGTCAGTTGAAGATCAATTGCAAGAACAAAAAGATAAATTTATAAGATTATATGCCGAATTTGAAAATTACAAAAAAAGAACTTCAAAAGAACGTATAGACTTATTCAAAACTGCTGGACAAGAAATTTTACAATCGATGTTACCCGTTTTAGATGATTTTGATAGAGCTTGGGCACAAATTTCACAATCTGAAGATGAAGCTTTAGTAAAAGGGGTAGAATTAATTCATGAAAAATTAAAATCAACATTAGTTTCTAAAGGACTGGAAGTTGTTGAAATTAAAGCAGGTGATGCATTCGACGCTGATTTTGCAGAAGCTATCACACAAATTCCTGCTCCAACTCCTAAATTAAAAGGAAAAATTGTTGACGTAATCGAAAAAGGGTACAAATTGGGTGATAAAATTATCCGTTTTCCAAAAGTAATTTTAGGTAACTAACTCAAGTAAAAATCAAATCCCAAATCGCAAATTTCAAAAGTTGGAATTTGAAAAAAAACACTTCGATTTTAAGTTGTAGTTATAAGATTGGAATTTGGAATTTTTAATAATTGGAATTTAATTTTTATGAAAAAAGATTTTTACGAAGTTTTAGGGATAAGCAAAAATGCATCACCTGAAGAAATAAAAAAAGCATACCGAAAAAAAGCCATTCAATATCATCCAGATAAAAACCCTGGAGATGCTGCTGCAGAAGAAAATTTTAAAACTTGTGCCGAAGCATATGAGGTGTTAAGTGACGCTAACAAAAAAGCTAAGTACGATCAATACGGACATCAAGCCTTTGATGGAAATGGTGGTTTTGGTGGCGGACACGGCGGTATGAACATGGATGACATCTTTAGCCAATTTGGAGATATTTTTGGTGGTGGTTTTGGCGGTTTTGGTGGCGGAGGCGGAGGCCAACGTCGAATGAAAGGGAGTAATTTACGAATTAAAGTAAAACTTACTTTGGAGGAAATTGCCAATGGAGTAGAGAAAAAAGTAAAAGTAAAAAGAAAAGTTCAAGCTGCTGGTGTAACGTACAAAACGTGTGCTACTTGTAATGGGCAAGGACAAGTAATGCGAGTTACAAATACCATTTTAGGTCGTATGCAAACTGCTGCAACGTGTCCTAACTGTGGTGGAGCGGGGCAAATGATTGATGGTAAACCAGCCAATGCAGATAGTCAAGGTTTTATTACTGACGATGATACGGTTTCAATTAAAATTCCTGCAGGTGTTGTGGATGGTATGCAGTTAAAAGTAGCTGGAAAAGGAAATGATGCACCTGGGAAAAATAGTATACCTGGAGATTTAATTGTGGCTATTGAAGAAATTGAGCATGAATTTTTAAAACGTGAAGGCGAAAATTTACATTACGATTTATATATCAGTTTTCCAGAAGCGGCTTTAGGAATTTCAAAAGAAATTGAAACCGTTTCAGGAAAAGTTCGTATTAAGTTAGAAGAAGGCATTCAGTCAGGTAAAATTCTTCGTTTAAAAGGAAAAGGAATTCCAAGTTTAAATAGTTACGGAAATGGCGACTTGCTTGTTCATGTAAATGTGTGGACACCAAAAACCTTAAATAAAGAACAAAAACAATTTTTTGAAAATATGATTGCAGATGAAAATTTCATCCCAAATCCTGAAAAATCAGACAAATCGTTTTTTGAAAAAGTAAAAGATATGTTTTCTTAATCGGAAATTATTATAGATATTAAAAATCTCAATCTATTAGATTGAGATTTTTTTTGTCCTAAATTTTAAAGCAAATTATTTACAAAAAAAATGTAATTAAATTCACAATAAGATGTAACAAAATCCTTATATTACACACTAATTCAGAAAAGAAATACGGCAAATGAATACTATTTTAGAAGTTAAAAACGTAGTGAAACAATATGGCGATTATACCGCTTTAAATTCCGTTTCATTAAGTGTTCCTGAAGGAAGCATATATGGTTTGTTAGGTCCAAATGGCGCTGGAAAAACCTCATTAATTCGTATCATAAATCAAATTACTTTGCCCGATGCTGGTGAAATAATTTTAAATGGTGAAAAACTAAATCCGAATCACATTTCCATGATTGGTTATATGCCAGAAGAACGAGGTTTATATAAATCTATGAAAGTAGGGGAGCAATGTTTGTATTTGGCTCAACTAAAAGGAATGAGCAAACAAGAAGCCAAAAAACAATTAAAATATTGGTTTGAAAAGTTTGAAATAGAAACGTGGTGGGATAAAAAACTACAAGAACTTTCTAAAGGAATGGCTCAAAAAGTGCAATTTATTGTAACGGTACTTCACAACCCAAAATTATTAATTTTAGACGAACCCTTTTCTGGATTTGATCCTGTGAATGCCAATTTAATTAAGGATGAAATTATCGAATTAAATAAGAAAGGAACATCCATTATTTTTTCAACGCATCGAATGGAAAGTGTTGAAGAAATGTGCGATTACATTGCTTTAATTCATAAATCAAACAAGTTAATTGAAGGAAAACTGGAAGATGTAAAACGTAAATTTAGAACCAATACCTTCCAAGTTGGTGTTCTAACACAAAATATAGAAGTATTAATGTATCAATTAACTCAAAAGTTTACTATCGGTCAAACCGATTTCAAATCGTTAAACGAAGATTTAAAACTGGAGGTGCAGTTAGGTAATCATACCACAAATGATTTATTAAGTATTTTATCACAAAACGGACAAGTAACTCATTTTGCTGAAAAAATTCCTAGTGTAAATGATATTTTTATTCAAACTGTAACGGAATAGGTATTTTAGATTATTAGAATTTTAGAAGGTTTGATTTTCTGAAATTTTAATATCTAAATGTCAAAAAGCTAAAAATCTAAGAAGTCTAATCTTCTAAAAATCTTAAAAATAATGAACAAATTATTATTAATTGTACAAAGAGAATTTATTGCCAAAGTGCGCAACAAATCTTTTATAGTGATGACTTTTTTAAGTCCGCTAATTTTCTTAGGAATGTCTTTTTTAATTGGCTATTTATCAAGTATCAACAAAGATGAAGCTACTAAAATTGCCATTTACGACCAAGGAAATATAATAAAAAGCAGCTTAAAATCCGACAAAGAAACCGCTTTTACAGATTTGTCAGCCATGCCATTTAAAGCAGCAAAAGACACAGCAAGCAAAAGCTATGAAGGACTTTTGTTTATTCCAAAAACGGCCACTATTCAAGATTTAAAATCTAAAGTTCAATATATTTCTGATGAAAGTGCCAGTGCAGAATTTATCTCAAACATAGAAAACGTGGTGGATTCTATTTTGACACAAGATAATTTCAAAACTAATAATTTAGATATTTCTAAAATTGAAAAGGCTAAAGTGGAATCGACTTTGCAATTAAGTAAATATTCTGGTGATGCCAGTTTAAAAGGAATCAATGAAATTAAAATTGGATTAGGTTTTCTTTTTGGTTATTTAATTATGATGTTTATTATCATTTATGGAAACTTTGTCATGCGAAGTGTGATTGAAGAAAAAACCAATCGAATTATAGAAATTGTCATTTCATCGGTAAAACCTTTTCAGTTAATGATGGGGAAAATTATTGGAAATTCATTAGCCGGTATTTTGCAATTTACCATTTGGGCTATTGTTGGAACGTCTATTTTCTTTATTGTTTCTACCTTTTTTGGTGCAGAAACAGCGGTAACTGCCAATCCAGAAGCAGTAAAATTAGCTGCTGAAAATAGTGGATTGATGTCGAAATTGCCTTTGTATTTAGATGAATTAGGAAATTTACCCATTGCTACAATTATTATTTCGTTTATTTTTTATTTCATTGGAGGGTATTTCTTATATAGTTCCTTATACGCAGCCATTGGTGCCGCTGTTGATAATGAAACTGATTCGCAACAATTTTTATTGCCTATAATTATGCCTTTAATGTTAGGTGTGTATATCGGATTTTTTACGGTTGCCAACGATCCTCACGGAAATATTGCTACTATTTTTTCTATGATTCCATTTACATCGCCAATTGTAATGCTAATGCGTATTCCGTTTGGCGTGCCTACTTGGCAAATAATTGTTTCATTAGTCTTATTATTTGCTACATTTGTTGGAGTAGTCTGGTTTGCGAGTAAGATTTACCGTGTAGGAATTTTAATGTACGGGAAAAAACCAACTTGGAAAGAATTATATAAATGGTTGAAATATTAAGAAGCGTTTTAAAGGTTTAAGATTAAATATTGAAACAAACCTTAAGCTTTTTACCTTTAACCCATTACCTAAAAAAAATGAGTAAAATCCTTATCATAGAAGACGAAGCGCCAATTAGACGCGTTTTAAATAAAATTTTATCGGAAGAAAATGATACGTATTTGGTGCAAGAAGCTGAAGACGGTTTACAAGGAATTGAATTGATAAAAAACGAAGATTTCGATTTGATTTTATGCGATATTAAAATGCCAAAAATGGATGGCGTTGAGGTATTGGAAGCCATAAAAAAAATAAAACCTGAAATTCCAATGGTGATGATTTCTGGTCACGGCGATTTAGAAACTGCAATTCAAACCATGCGTTTAGGCGCTTTTGATTATATTTCGAAGCCACCTGATTTAAATAGATTATTAAATACGGTAAGAAATGCTTTAGATAAAAAGCAATTGGTAGTAGAAAATAAAATACTAAAGAAAAAAGTATCCAAAAATTACGAAATGATTGGTGAAAGTGATGCTATCTCGCATATTAAAACCATGATTGATAAAGTCGCTCAAACCGACGCAAGAGTATTAATTACGGGTCCAAATGGAACAGGAAAAGAATTAGTGGCCCATCAATTACACGAAAAAAGCAATCGTGCGCAACAAGCTATTATTGAAGTAAATTGTGCTGCCATACCTTCAGAATTAATTGAGAGTGAGTTATTCGGACACGTAAAAGGCGCATTTACTTCTGCTGTAAAAGACAGAGCGGGTAAATTTGAAGCAGCTAACGGCGGAACTATTTTTTTAGATGAAATTGGCGATATGAGTTTATCGGCACAAGCTAAGGTTTTACGAGCTTTACAAGAAAATTTGGTTCAAAGAGTTGGCGCTGATAAAGATATAAAAGTTGATGTTCGTGTGATTGCAGCTACCAACAAAGATTTAAAAACAGAAATAGCAGAAGGACGTTTCAGAGAAGATTTATATCATAGATTGGCGGTAATTTTAATCAAAGTTCCAGCACTGAATGATAGACGTGAGGATATTCCTACTTTAATTGAACACTTTACGACTAAAATTTCTGAAGAACAAGGAACCACCAAAAAAATATTTTCAAAACAAGCCATACAATTATTACAAGAATACGATTGGACAGGAAATATTCGTGAATTAAGAAATGTAGTAGAGCGTTTAATTATCCTTGGAGGAAACGAAATCTCGGAAAATGATGTAACTTTGTTTGCTTCTAAATAAATCAGCTTAAAGCTTGAAGCTTATGGCAAAATGCTAAATAAAATGCAATTAAAAAAAATAAACCCACTTTTACAGGAAGCATTAATTGAAAACGGCTTAACCGAAGCAAATGAAATGCAACAAGAAACTTTTTCAACTATAAAAAGTGGTGCAGATGCCGTAATTCAATCCGAGAAAAAATCAGGAAAATCAACAACAATTGTATTAAATGTAATTCAACGATTGGAAAAACCTTTTATGGAATCGCCTAGAGCTTTGATTGTTGTGGAAACAAAAGAGAAAGTTTTGGAAATGGTTGACATGTTTAAAAAATACAATCGATACACGCAATTACGAGTTTATGGCGCACACGATAAAGGCGATATGGATTGGGATAAAAATCAAATTTCGTTAGGTATTGATGTGTTAATTGGAACCCCAAATCGCTTAGATTTAATGTTTGCTACTGCAGGCTTTGATGTAAATAGATTGCTTATGTATGTGGTTGATGATGCCGACATTTTGTTTAAACTACGCTTAGATGCCAAAACAAATCGAATGTCTGAAAGTATTTCTAAATCGCAACGTTTGATTTTTTGTAATAAAGTTTCAGATCGGGTAGAAGCAGTTGCCGATAGAACAATGATAGAACCCTTGTTTTTTGAAATGGAAGATTAATTTTTTAATTCATATAAATTTAAACTCAAATGTTTTTTGAGTTTTTTTTATTTAAATTTTCTTAATATCGGTAATATATTTTAAATTATTATAACGATATTAAAAAATTATAATATCTTTGTGGAAAATTATCAATTATGTGGAATATTGATTTAAAATTTAGAGAAACTTACGAGGCAACTTTTATAAGATTGCAACAAAAACGTGATACCTTGAATTTAGCACGGCCTTTAAATTCGTATTCATTACATAAAATTCAAGAAGCACTAACTGTTGAATGGACTTATAATTCTAATAGTATAGAAGGAAATACTTTGTCTTTAAATGAAACACATATGATTATAAATGAAGGATTTACTATTAGAGGAAAATCTATGCGTGAACATTTAGAAGCAAAAAACCACCAATTGGCATTACATCAATTATACAAATTAGTTCAAGATGGATATATTTTGCAAGATAATGATATATTAAAGCTTCATGAATTGGTATTACACGGTATTGAAGAAGATTTTGCTGGAAGACTCAGAACTTCTGGTGTTCGTATTTCAGGGGCAAATTTTATTCCACCAAACGCACTCAAAGTTTCACAGTTTTTAGATGAATTAATTGCCTTTGTAAATGATAATCCCTTGAAGTTAAATGATATAGAATTGGCAACGGTTTTTCATCATAAATTCGTATGGATACATCCTTTTTTTGATGGAAATGGAAGAACAGTTCGATTGGTAATGAATTTAATTTTAATGTGCAAAGGATTTCCACCAGCTATTATTTTAAGTGTCGATAGAAAAAAGTACTATGATGCATTAAATCAAGCGAATACGGGTAACTATGATAAACTTATGTTAATAATGTGTCAATCACTAGAGCGATCTTTAAATATTTATTTATCGGCAATTCCAAATAATGATTTAGAATATGATTCTATTTCTAACATTGTGAGTGAACCAGGAACTCCATATGGTATGGAATATGTAAGCTTATTAGCACGTCAAGGAAAAATTGATGCATACAAGGAAGGTAAAAATTGGTATACTTCGAAAAGAGCAATCGAAGATTATATGCAAAACAGACAACGTAAAAGAATTGTTTAATTAATAAAAAAATCCTCAATTAGCTATAATTGAGGATTTGAATTTTAGTTTTATGATTTGCTTTCTTTGTTAAAGTAGACCAAGTAATAATACATTTGTTTTTCTTCATCCCAACCTTTTTCTACAAATTTTTCTGCACTTTCGGGGTTTATGAAATCTAATTTAATTTGAATGTTGGTGTCTAATTCAATTACGTTTTTTAGTTTTCTTCGAACATCAGTTACAGCAGCATTGGCAATTGGAAAATTTGAAATATCTTCTATACTATATTTTGCGCCTTTGTCTACTTTATAGTTTCTGAATTCAGGAATTAAATCCGGGTTATTAATTACATCATTTAAGAATGCGGTTTCTTCAAATTCGTCATTTTTAGCAAAATGGTTCACCGCACGATTCATAAATAAAACCTCTTCTTTCTTGTCTTCAGCTGGTAAAACAACTTCTTTAGCAAAATCTTTACAAAATTGCAGGTATTTTTTAGTCATAAATGTTTCATCTTGAAAAACATCTACGCTTAAAAAATGTTCTAACCAATATCTGGCATCGTATCTATTACTATCAACAGTTAATATTTTGTACCCTTCTTCTTTTTTGTAATTAAAGATAAGGCACCCTTTATCTAATTTATTTAAGTTAATTCCATCTTGTAAAACCATTTCTAAGTTACTTCCGTTTTCTTGAAATTGTAAGAAGTCGGTCTTAATTTCACTTTTAAAAACGCCAATGGCATCTACTACATGATTATCAATAGAAACATTGGTTAGATAAGCGATATATACTTCACCACTTTTAATATGTGGATGGTTGGATTGTTCAAATAAATGTTGTGTAATTTTTTTTGAAACATTATGAATTTCACTAGGGTTATTAAATACTTCGGTAGCTAAATTGAACATTTCATTGTATTCTAAATCAACCTCGTGAGCAAATTGATAGTAATTTTCTTCTTTTTCGCGAAATGCTTTAAAAAAATACTCTTTCAAAATGGGCATAATTTCGTCATTCAACGTGTACGGATTTTCGGAAAGAAAAATTTGTTCTTCTTTGTGTTTATTGCCAACTCGATGTATAGAAAGGTTTTCTACGTGTGTATTAAATAAATTTATCATAGTCAATTAGTCAATTAGCCAATTTTCAATTAGCCAATTATTTTGGTATATTATTTTTTAAATCGGCAAAGTGCCATTTTGTTTTGTTTACGAATTAAATTAATTCCAGTTTTCTTCAAAGCCTTGATCTTCGTATGATTCAGAATCACCATAAGCATCCAAATCATCATCGTCTAAATCATCTTCAAACTCATTAAACAAATCATCGTTTTCTAAATCACCACCTCTAAATCCACTTGTTGTGGCTTCGTCCGGTAAAATTCCGTGAGAAAATAATAATGCGGGATAAATTATTTCTTCTTTATTTTCTTCGATTGCAGCTAATTCTACAAAAAAGGTCCACATGGAGAATAAATCGTACACATATACTAATTTAGTATTTTGTTCGTGAACTAAATCGTCTAATTTATATTCGGCCATGGTTTTTATTTCACCCGGAATATCACCAGTGTCAAACATAGGAATGCCATCTTCTTCGTGCCATGCCCAATCTTCTCCACAAGTATAAAACGCACCTACTTCGGTTCCGTCAAAACCAAATGCATTTACTAAAGCATTGTGTAAATCTTCTAAGCTATCTTTTGAATCAATAGCAATATCTCTAAAAATATCTTCTTCGTTATCTAAAATGGCTCTAAACTTATAAATCATAATGTGAGTTTTAAAAAAAACAAAAGTAATCAATATTTAAAACTTTTATTATTGAAAATCACGATTGTTGATAAATAGTTTATTGAATTAAATGATAAAGGAAAAAATGTTTTTTGAATTTACTATTTTTGCTTAGAATTAAAATAAATCATCATGTTAAACGAAATAGAAAAAGTAAAATGCCTAATTATAGGTTCTGGTCCTGCAGGATATACTGCAGCAATTTATGCAGCTAGAGCTAATATGAATCCTGTTTTATATCAAGGAACACAACCAGGTGGCCAATTAACAACCACTAATGAAGTAGAAAACTGGCCGGGAAATCCGGAAGGAATTACAGGTCCTGAAATGATGATAGGTTTACAAAAGCAAGCACAACGTTTTGGAACAGATGTTCGAGATGGTTGGGCTACAAAAGTTGATTTTAGTTCAGAACCTCATAAAGTATGGATCAATGATGCAAAAGAAATTCATGCTGATACAGTAATTATTTCAACAGGTGCCACTGCTAAATATTTAGGTTTACCTTCAGAACAACATTATTTACAAACGGGTGGTGGCGTTTCTGCTTGCGCAGTTTGTGATGGTTTTTTCTATAGAAATCAAGAAGTGGTAATTGTTGGAGCAGGGGATAGTGCTTGTGAAGAAGCACATTATTTATCTAAATTATGTAAGAAAGTTACTATGTTAGTTAGAAGTGAAAAATTTAGAGCTTCTAAAATTATGGAACAACGTGTAAAAAACACTGAAAATATTACCATTTTAATGAATCATGATACGATAGAGGTTTTAGGTGACGGACAAGTGGTTACAGGTGTTAAAGCTAAAAACAAAACTACAAATGAAGATTTTGAAATTCCTGCAACTGGATTTTTTGTAGCCATTGGTCATAAACCAAACACAGATATTTTTGCAGAATATTTAACATTAGATGAAACTGGTTATATCGTCAATATACCAGGTTCATCAAAGACAAACATTCCAGGAGTTTTTGTTGGTGGCGATGCTGCAGATCATGTATACAGACAAGCGATTACAGCAGCAGGAACAGGTTGTATGGCCGCCTTAGATGCAGAAAGATATTTAGCAAGCAAACATTAATTTTTACACCTATTTATATGAAAATCGGATTTTTACATCCGATTTTTGTATTATAAATACCTAATTTGGCTTGATTTTTGATAATCTATTTTGAAGCGAAACTTCGCAGAAAAACAATGAAAAATTTAGTAGTAATTCTTTTCCTTTTATTAATTGGTTGTGCGCAACCATTAGTCTTTGAGCGTAAACAATATAATTCATCTTATCAACCAAATTATAATTCAACTTATAATTCTGCAAAAATTAAAATGGAAGTTTTGGAAGCCAAAAATGACGAAAATATTAATAAAATTATTTTCGATAATATTAAAGAAATATCCAATTTTATTGACAATCAAAATTTAACTATAAATAATTACAATCAATTAACAAAAGAGTTTGTTGAAGTGTATAAGAATGCAAAAAATAGTAAACCAGAAAACAATCTTAAAAACTGGAATTTTGAATTGGAATCTAATGTTGAATTTGAAACAGAAGAATTTGTAAATATTGGGATTAATTACTCCACATCTTATGGAGATATAAATGGATTTGGAGGAAAACGGTCATTAATATTTAATAAGCAAACAGGAAATCAATTAAAAAATGAAAATATTTTTTCAAACCTTTCGGCTGTTTCTAAATTAGTTGAGGATAAGTTTAGAGATAAGTATAATGTAAACTCTACGGTAAGTTTAAATCAGCAAGGTTTTTGTTTTGAAAACAATAGGTTTTATCTTACCAATAATATTTTTTTTACAATTGAAGGTGTAAAATTCTTATATAATATAAATGAGATTTCTTCTTATGATAAAGGATTTTTCGAAGTGTTTGTAACCTATCAGGATATCGATAAATACCTTTTACTTAATAATTAATATTAAAAAAATAACTTTCTTACCTTTGTGTTTTAATTTATTATTCTAAGAACAAATCAAAACACATGCGAAAAATATATTATTTAGCTTCTTGCGATACTTGTAGAAAAATAATTAAATCATTGCCTTCAACAGCAGATTTAGCATTTCATGATATTCGTCAAAATCCTATAACTGTAGCAGAGCTAGAATTTATGCGCCAACTTTCAGGAAGTTACGAAGCACTTTTTAGTAAAAAAGCCCAGTTATATAAAGAAAAAGGACTAAAAAACATCACGCTAACAGAAGACGATTATAAAAAATATATTTTGGAACATTATACTTTTTTGAGTCGCCCTGTAGTGATTTTAGATGACGAAATTTTTATTGGCAATAGTCAACCTAATGTTTTAAAATTGCAAAAAGCGCTAAGTAATGAATAGTCGTTTTTGGGCGTTGGTTTGCGCTTGGATTGTAGCTATCATTTATGGAGTTACCTTTACAGTTGCCAAAGATGTAATGCCAAAGTATGTTGATGCTTATGGTTTTATTGTGTTGCGAGTGGCTGGCGCAACAGTATTGTTTTGGTTGGTTTCTTTTCTTGGACCTAAAGAGAAAATAGCAAAAAACGATTTTCTGCGTATTGCTGCTTGTGCCTTTTTTGGAGTAGCATTTAATATGTTGACTTTTTTTAAAGGATTAAGTTATACCTCTCCAATTATGGGTGCTGTTTTAATGGTAACTACTCCAATGATTGTTTTATTTCTTTCATCAATACTTATAAAAGAAAAAATGCAGTCAAAAAAAATTATAGGAATTCTTTTAGGCCTAGCAGGAACAATTACTTTAATTTTATACGGAAAAGCCTTAAATAATGCACCGAATGCTGCTTTAGGGAATTTATTAGTATTTGTAAATGCCGTTTCATACGCTTTTTACCTAATTTTTGTTAAGAAGTTAATGGATAAATACAATGCATTTACGTTTGTAAAATACATATATTTATTTGGGTTTTTTATGGTGTTGCCATTTGGATATCACGATTTACAAGTGGTAAACTGGAACGGAATACCTTTAGATATTATTCTGAAAATTGGATTTGTAGTTATTTTTTCTACCTTTTTTACTTATTTGCTGAACTTAATTTCCATGCGAAATTTAAAACCAACCACTGTAGCTGTTTTTATTTATTTACAACCTTTTTTCGCTACGATTTTTGCTATTGGTTTAGGTAAAGACAATTTGAATGCGGTGAAACTAGTTTCAGCAATATTAATTTTTGTTGGGGTTTATTTGGTGATTCAGAAAAAGAAGGAGCCTCGTTACGACTAATCACTTTTTACTAATCACTAAAAAAACTTATCTTTACACTTTTTATAAAAATATATGATACTATCAATGACCGGTTTTGGTAAAGCAAGTTTGCAATTAGCTACCAAAAAAATTACAGTCGAAGTTAAATCTTTAAATAGCAAAGGGCTTGATTTGAATACACGTATGCCTTCTGTTTTCAGAGAAAACGAATTAGCATTAAGAAATCTTTTAGCTCAAAAGTTAGAGCGAGGAAAAGTAGATTTTTCATTATATGTTGAGGTAACTGGCGAAGAAACATTTTCAAAAATCAATGCACCAATTGTAAAAGCATATATGGCTCAAATGAAAGCTATTTTACCTGATGCTAACGAAATAGAATTAATGAAAATGGCTGTAAGAATGCCAGATACCATGAAAACGGAACGTGAAGAAATGGATCCAAATGAATGGAGACAAATTCAAACAGTAATTGATGAAGCTATAGAAAATATGTTATCTTTCAGAACTTCTGAAGGCGCTTCTTTAGAAAAAGAATTTACTTTACGTATCGAAAATATAAGAAGTTATATGAACCAGGCATTGGCTTTAGATCCAGAAAGAGTAACGGCTATAAAAGAACGTTTACAAACTGCAATTGACGAGTTAAAAGTAAATGTTGATACGAATCGTTTTGAACAAGAATTGATTTATTATTTAGAAAAATTAGATATTACAGAGGAAAAAGTTCGTTTGACCAATCATTTAGATTATTTCTTACAAACGTTAAATGGAAATGAAGCCAATGGAAGAAAATTAGGATTCATCACTCAAGAAATGGGTAGAGAAATCAATACTATGGGATCCAAATCAAACCACGCCGAAATGCAAAAATTAGTAGTAATGATGAAAGATGAATTGGAAAAAATTAAAGAGCAAGTATTGAACGTTCTTTAAAGCTATATGCCGTAAGCATTAGGCTTTAGGCAAAAGTTAAATATTAAATTCAAGCTTATAGCATATTGCTTAAAGCCAAAAGCTTAAAAAAATGAATCAAGGAAAATTATTAGTATTCTCAGCTCCGTCAGGATCAGGAAAAACAACTATAGTAAGACATTTATTAGATCAAGAAGATTTAAATTTAGAATTTTCTATTTCTTGCACCACTCGTGAACCAAGAGGCCAAGAAGTACACGGCAAAGACTATTATTTTATTTCTTTAGAAGAATTTAAAAAACATATTAAAGCAGAAGATTTTGTGGAATGGGAAGAGGTGTACCGAGATAATTTTTACGGAACTTTAAAAAGCGAAGTCGAACGTATTTGGGCAAAAGGTAAAAACGTAATTTTTGATATTGATGTGGCGGGCGGACTTCGAATAAAATCAAAATTCAAACAAGAAACATTAGCGGTATTTGTAAAACCACCAAGTATCGACGAGTTAAAAATTAGACTAAAAAAACGTTCTACAGAAAGTGAGGATAAAATTAATATGCGGATCGCAAAAGCATCGGTGGAATTAGCTACCGCACCACAATTCGATACCATAATCAAAAATTATGATTTAGATGTTGCCAAAGTGGATGCTTATAATTTAGTTAAGGAATTTGTGAATAAATAGGTAAAAGGTAATGGGTATATGGTAAAAGGTATTTAATACCAATTAGCCCAACACCCAACATCCAACACCCAACACCAAAAAAAATGAAAATAGGATTATATTTCGGAACGTTTAATCCCATACATATTGGGCATTTAATTATTGCCAATCATATGGCGGAGCATTCCGATTTAGATCAAATTTGGCTGGTGGTAACGCCACACAATCCACACAAACAAAAAAACACGTTGTTAGACGACTATCATCGTTTGCATATGGTGCATTTGGCCACGGAAGATTTTACAAAAATTAAACCTTCGGATATTGAGTTTAAATTGCCTCAGCCCAATTATACCATTAATACCTTGGTGCATTTGCAAGAGAAACATCCTAAATACGAATTTTCATTAATAATGGGTGAAGACAATTTAAATTCCCTTCATAAATGGAAAAACTACGAAGCCATTTTAAAACATCATGATATTTATGTATATCCACGATTACATTCTGGTGAAATAGAGGAACAATTTGTTAATAATTCTAAAATTCAAAGGATTGAGGCACCAGTTGTCGAATTATCATCAACATTCATCCGTGAAAATATTAAAAATGATAAAAACGTAATTCCAATGCTACCTCATAAAGTTTGGGAATATGTTGAACATAATTTGTTTTATAAGAAGTAATGAAAATAATTAGCCATATTTCTTAACATTCCTTTATCATTTGTGCTTTGCTTTAAGTAGTATTTTTGTTAACTAAATAAATATATCATGTTAAACTTCGAGTTATACAATCCTACCAATTATATTTTTGGTAAAAATCAAATAGAAAAATTAGCAAATTTAATTCCAGCCCATGCAAAAGTTCTTTTAGCGTATGGTGGTGGAAGTATCTTTAAAAATGGCATTCATAAACAAGTTACGGAGCACTTAAAAGGTTTTGAAGTTATTGAATTTGGTGGTATCGAACCCAATCCACATTTTGAAACTTTAATGAAAGCCGTAGAAATTATTCGTACTGAAAAAATCACTTTTATTTTAGCTGTTGGCGGTGGAAGTGTTATTGATGGGGTGAAATTTATTTCAGGTGCTGTAAATTATGAAGGAAATGCAATTGATATTCTTAAAAACAGAATTTTATTTAAAGATATTTCAAAAATAATTCCTTTTGGAACAGTATTAACATTACCTGCTACGGGTTCTGAAATGAATTCGGGTGCTGTAATTACGATAGATGCCACACAAGAAAAACTAACATTAGGTGGAAGTGCTTTGTTTCCTCAATTTTCTATTTGTGATCCAACAGTAATTCAATCGTTACCTAAAAGACAACTTCAAAATGGTGTAGTAGATGCTTTTACCCATGTTTTAGAGCAATATTTAACCTTTCCGCAAGACGCAATGTTACAAGACCGAATTTCTGAAGGTATATTACAAACATTAGTCGAAATTGGTCCAAAAGTTGTTGAAAATCCTACCGATTATAAATTAGCATCTAATTTTATGTGGTGTGCTACAATGGCTTTAAATGGATTGATACAAAAAGGTGTTGCATCAGATTGGGCCACACACATGATTGGTCACGAATTAACCGCTTTATACGAAATTGACCACGCAAGAACTTTAGCAATTATAGGTCCGAATTTATATCGAGTGATGTTTGATTCTAAAAAAGAAAAATTAGCACAATTTGGTGAAAGCGTGTTTAATCTAAAAGGAACTTCAACGGAAGAAATTGCTGATAAAGCTATTGATAAATTAGTATCGTTCTTACAAGAAATGGGAATGGAAACCAAACTTTCTCAAGCAACTACAAATTATTCCGACACCGCTAACTTCATTGTAAATCGCTTTGAAGAAAGAGGTTGGAAAGCTTTAGGTGAAAAACAAAATATTACGTTAGAAAAAGTTAAAGAAATTGTGGAAAGGAGTTATTAAATAAAGAAGCAAAGTAGCTAAGTAACAATGTAAAAAAAGCGTCCAAGAAATTTATCTTGAGACGCTTTTTACAAACAAAAAACTACTAACTAAACTACTTTTATTATTTTTTAATCGATATAATAGTATTTTCAATAGTCGTGCCAGAAAATGCATCTTCACAAATAATTAACACTTATTATTAATCCCAAAACCAATTTCAATGTCAAAATTTACATTTAATTTTTTTTTAGGATTTTAAGTATTAAAATTGATATGAAATTTTGATATTGTTTTTTGTTGCTGAAAAGTGTATTTTTGAAGTTCATAATTTTAAAATATGGTAAGCAACAAAAAATTTGCAGTTATAGGTGGCGGGAGTTGGGCAACAGCTATTGCCAAAATGTTATGTGAAAATCAAGAAAAAATTGCTTGGTATATGCGTAGTACTTATGCTTTAGAGCATTTGAAACAACAAAAACACAATCCAAATTATTTAAGTTCTGTTGCTTTTGATACTAATAAATTACAGCTTACAAACGATATTAATGAGGCCATTCAGTTTGCAGATGTAGTTATTTTTGCTATTCCATCTGCTTTTTTAAGTGCAGAATTAGAAAAAATGACGGTATCTTTAGAAGGAAAAATAATTTTTTCTGCTATTAAAGGTATTGTACCAGAAACAAGTTTAATTGTAGGCGAACATTTTCATAATATATATTCAATTCCTTACGAAAATATAGGCGTAATTACAGGACCTTGTCACGCAGAAGAAGTAGCTCTGGAACGTTTGTCGTATTTAACTATTGCTTGTGCAGACCAAGAAAAAGCCAAATATGTTGCTAAAAATTTAGCATCGTATTACATAAAAACTAAAACGTCTGATGATATTGTAGGCACCGAATACGCTGCGGTTTTAAAGAATATCTATTCAATTGCTGCGGGTATTGCTCACGGATTAGGTTATGGAGATAACTTTCAAGCCGTTTTAATGAGTAACGCCATTCGTGAAATGAAAAAATTCATTCGCAAAGTGCATAAAATGAAACGTAATATTAACGACTCCGCTTATTTAGGCGATTTGTTAGTAACTGGCTATTCTGTTTTTTCAAGAAACCGAATGTTTGGAAATATGATAGGCAAGGGTTACACAGTAAAATCTGCGCAAATGGAAATGAGTATGGTGGCGGAAGGCTATTATGCTTGTAAAAGTGCTTATAATTTAAATCTAGAATACAAAGCCAAAACGCCAATTATTGATGCGGTTTATCAAATTTTATACGAAGGTAAAAATGCCAAAAGTGTATTTAATAAATTAACTGAAAAGTTGGATTAGTAAAAAGGTTTAAGGCAAAAGGTTTATGGTAAAAGGTAAAAGTTACGTTTAACTTATTTTAACCTTAAATCCAATACCCAATACCTTTAACCCTTCACCCAATACCCTATACCAAAAAAACATGTACTTCATCAACGTTATTCTTCCTTTAAATCTTGATAAAACGTTCACCTATTCTGTGAATGTTGAAGAATATAAGTTTTTACAACCTGGCATGCGCGTTACAGTACCTTTTGGAAAATCAAAAGTGTATACGGCTTTAGTTGTAGATAAGCATACTAATCCTCCTCTTTTGTATGAAGCTAAAGAAATCAGCCAAATCATTGATGAGGTTGCTATTGTAAATGAAATTCAACTAAAACATTGGCAGTGGATTGCCTCATATTATATGTGTTCGATTGGCGAAGTTTTTAAATCGGCGTTACCTACAGGATTGATTCTAGAAAGTGAAACGATGATTTCTTCTTCGCATACAGAATCGGATAAAACATTGGCTACAGATGAAGAATTTTTAGTGTTAGAAGCTTTAGAAAATAAATCATCCATTACGATTTCAGAAATTTCTCAGATTTTAAATAAAAAAAATGTAATTCCAATTGTTCAAAGCTTGTTAGCTAAAGGATTATTGTCAATGCAAGATGAAGTTCAAGATACGTACAAACCTAAATTAGTAAAATACATTAAACTTCAAGAAGCATTTTTGCAACCAGAAAAACTGCAAGAATTACTTGATATATTAGGAAAAGCAAAAAAGCAAAAAGAAATTGTTTTAACATATTTTCAATTGCAAGCGATAGAGAAAAAGCCAATTCCTGCAAAATTATTAATCGAAACATCTGGAGTTAGCTCTGCGGTTATTAAATCATTAGTCGATAAACAAATTTTTGAAGAATATTATATTAATACAGATCGCGTTTCCTTCGAAAAAGAAGCCGATTACGAAATTCATTTAAGTGAATCTCAAGCCACAGTTTTAGAAACCATCAAAGATAAATTCACGCAATTTGATGTTAATTTATTACACGGCGTTACCGCCTCTGGTAAAACGGAAGTTTATATAAAACTAATCGAAGATTTTTTACAACAAGACAAACAAGTATTATTTTTATTGCCAGAAATCGCTTTAACTACTCAGTTAGTTCAACGATTATCTGCTTATTTTGGTAATCAAATTGCGGTTTTTCATTCTAAATACAATTCCAATGAACGTGTTGAGGTATACAATCACGTGTTGCTAAATTCCGAAAAGGCAAAAGTCGTTTTAGGGGTTCGAAGTGCCTTGTTTTTACCCTTTTCTAATTTAGGCTTAATTGTGGTAGATGAAGAACATGAAGGAACATATAAACAACAAGATCCGGCACCTCGATATCATGCTCGAGATGCTGCAATTGTTTTGGCAAAGTATCACCATGCAAAAGTGCTGTTAGGAAGTGCTACGCCAAGTATAGAATCGTATCATAATGCTAAAACCAATAAATATGGTTTAATTGAAATGTTTACCCGATTTAATAATGTGGTTTTGCCTGAAATCCATTTGATTGATTTAAAAGATAAGTATTTCCGTAAACGAATGGAGGGTCATTTTTCCGATGAATTATTGGAAAGAATGCATGAAACATTAGCAAATGACGAACAAGTAATGCTATTTCAAAATCGTAGAGGGTATTCGCCATATATTGAATGTATTACTTGTGGTCATGTACCGCAATGTCCAAGTTGTGATGTGAGTTTAACCTATTACAAGTATAAAAATCATTTAAAATGTCATTATTGCGGCCATAATATGGCAAAACCAACGCATTGTCACGCATGTAATTCGTTAGATATTTCTGCGAAAGGTTTTGGTACTGAACAAGTGGAATTAGAATTGGTAAAATTATTCCCAAATAAGCAAATTGCCCGAATGGATCAAGATACCACTCGTGGAAAATTTGCTTTCGAGAAAATGATAGATGCTTTCAAAAATCAGGAAATTGATATTTTGGTTGGTACACAAATGTTAGCCAAAGGGTTAGATTTTGAAAACGTGACTTTAGTAGGAATTTTAAATGCAGATAATTTATTAAATCAGCCGTATTATCGCGCTTATGAACGGGCGTATCAAATGATGGTGCAAGTGGCAGGACGTTCAGGTAGAAAAGCAAAAAAAGGGAGTGTAGTGATTCAGACCTATAATCCTATGCATAATACGATTCAGCAAGTAGTAAATAATAATTATACGGCGATGTTTAATGAGCAATTATACGAAAGACGTAATTTTCAATATCCGCCTTATTTCCGTTTGTTACAAATAAAATTAAAGCATAGAGATTACGAAAAACTTCGTGAAGGAGCAACTTGGCTGTATCATGTGTTAAAACAGCATGTGGCAGTTCCTATTTTAGGACCAGAAGAACCAGCGATTAATAGAATTAGAAATGAATATATTCGAACCATTCTGATTAAAATTCCAAATAATATGAATCTTATTGGAACTAAAAATATTATTAAAAAAGCATTGGTAAGTTTTGAAGCTACTTCGCAATATCGAGCAATAAAAACAACAATTAATGTAGATTATTAATACTAGTTTAATAATTTTCTAGTACAGAAATAATTTCTTCTTTTTTATTTCTACTTAATGGAATTTTTTCGCCATCTATTTCTACCTGTTTGCTATTAAAACGATCGACTTTATCTAAATTAATAATGTACGATTTATGAATTCTAAGAAAATTATCTTTTGGAAGTTCTATTTCAAAAGATTTCATAGTAGACAATACAAGATGCGTGTCTTCGTAGGTTACAACTTTAATATAATCGCCAAAAGCTTCTACCCATTTTATATGAGTGGTATAGACTTTTATTTTTTTTAGATTACTTTTTATTATTAAATGCGGTCCGTTTTCGTCATGAGTTTGGTCATGTTTTAAATGGTGCATTTCTAATGCCTTTTTTGCAGCAACTAAAAATCGCGTTTTTTTGATAGGTTTTTGTAAAAAATCTAATGCAGAATAATCAAATGCTTTTACGGCATAATCAGCTTTTGAAGTAATAAATACTATTAATGGCTTAATTTTTAAACCATCAATTAAATCAAATCCAGTAATATGGGGCATTTCTATGTCTAAGAAAATTAAATCAACCGTATTATTTGTAATATAACTCTTAGCTTCTAATGCGTTAGAAAAATCACCACCTAAAAGTAAATTAGGATGTTCCGAGATTAGCTTAGCAATAGAAATACGTTGAATAGAACTGTCATCAACAACAATAGTGTTTAATTTCATATGTTGGTATTTATTACATTTACATTCATGTAATTATTTTAAACTAATTTTTGTAAAACTAAAAATTTATTTGATATACAGCATAAAAATATATAAAAAAAGAACAGAAAACTAATATTGTAAAAAAATAAATACTTTTAATGAATTTGTAAATTAAATATAATTGTATATCTTTGCACCCAATTTAAAAAATACGTACAAATGAAAAATTACGAAACTGTTTTCATTTTGAATCCCGTTTTATCTGATGTTCAGGTAAAGGAAACAGTAAGCAAATTTGAAGATTTTCTTACTTCTAAGGGTGCCAAAATGGTATCGAAAGAGGATTGGGGCTTAAAAAAATTAGCCTATGAAATCCAACACAAAAAAAGTGGTTTTTACCATTTATTTGAGTACCAAGCTCCAGCTGAATTAATCATTTCTTTAGAAACGGAATTAAGAAGAGATGAAAGAATCATGAGATTCTTAACTGTTTCTTTAGATAAACATGCTATTTCTTGGGCAGAAAGAAGAAGAGAAAAATTAAAAACTAAAGCAAACTAATCATGTCAATAGCTAACAACGGTAAAAAAGAGGGAGATATCAGATATCTTACTCCTTTAAATATTGATACTAACAAACAAAAAAAATATTGTCGTTTCAAAAAATCAGGTATCAAGTATATCGATTATAAAGATGGCGACTTTTTATTAAAGTTTGTAAATGAGCAAGGTAAAATTTTACCAAGACGTTTAACAGGTACTTCTTTAAAATTTCAAAGAAAAGTTTCTGTGGCGGTTAAAAGAGCTCGTCATTTAGCTTTAATGCCTTACGTGGCGGATTTATTAAAATAATATTAATCATTTGTTGTTCCGCTATAGCGGGACTAACTTATAAAAATAAAGGACAACAAAATGGAACTAATTTTAAAACAAGACGTTCAGAATTTAGGTTTTAAAGATGATGTAGTAACTGTAAAAAATGGTTACGGTCGTAATTTCTTAATTCCTCAAGGAGCGGCTATTTTAGCAACTTCTTCTGCTAAAAAAGTGTTAGCTGAAAATTTAAAACAAAAAGCACACAAAGAAGCTAAGGTTGTTGCAGATGCTAAAGCAACTGCAGAAGCCATCAAAGCGTTAGAAATAAAAATTACTGCAAAAGCAGGTGGAGAAAAATTATTCGGATCAATTACTAATGCAGATATCGCACAAGCTTTAGAAGCAAACGGACAGTCAATTGATAGAAAGTTTATCACTTCTGGTATTGTTAAAAGAACAGGTAAATACAATGCTACTATCCGTTTACATAGAGAAGTAATCATTGAATTAGCTTATGAAATTGTTGCTGAAAAAGCATAATTTTATTTAAAATATTTCTTTAAAAAAAGCGTTGCAATTGCAACGCTTTTTTTATTTTTACGGAACATTATGTTTTTTACACTAAATATTCGTAAATGAAATATACCCGATTAACAAAAGAACAATTAGAAGAACTTCATCCTGAATTTATTACTTTTTTAGCAACTCAAACTATTGATAAAAAAGAATGGGATGAACTTAAAGACAAATCTCCACAAATTGCTTTGCAAGAAATAGATGTGTTTTCTGATTTAATTTGGGATAAAGCCATTACCAATGTTCGTTTTGTAGATCATTTTTCAAAAAATCACATATTTCTTTTTAAATGTCACGATACTTTTTTAGAATCAATAATTGTTCATACTTCTGAAGATTCCGTTGATTTCTTCACAACTGAAGGATTAGAATGGCTAGGGAATAATCTTTTTTCTGATGCAGTCACTATTCAAACAGGTAAAAAAGTAGTTACCGAAAATCGAAATGAAGAAGTTTTTAAAATAATTGAAAACGGAGGAATAATTAGTAAAGGCGACTTATTTAGTAAACTAACTACATTAATTAATGTATCATAATATGACTGTTTTAGAAACCATTCAATCTTTAAGAGCAGAATTAAATTTGCATAATTACAACTACTATGTGTTGGATAATCCTACGATTTCTGATTTTGATTTTGATGTTAAATTAAAACAATTACAAGATTTAGAAGCAGCCAATCCTTCTTTTTTTGATGAAAATTCACCCACACAGCGTGTCGGAGGAGTTGTTACAAAAAATTTCAATACGGTTGAACACGAATATAGAATGTATTCATTAGACAATTCCTACTCTAAAGAGGATTTGTTAGATTGGCAAACAAGATGTCAGAAAATTTTAGGCGATGTTGATTTAGAATTTACTTGCGAATTAAAATATGATGGCGCTTCCATAAGTATCACGTATGAAAACGGAAAATTGGTTCGTGCAGTAACACGTGGCGATGGTTTTAAAGGTGATGATGTAACTCAAAACATCAAAACAATAAAATCTGTTCCGTTGCAATTACAACCCGGTTTTCCTGAAAAATTTGATATTCGAGGAGAAATCATTTTGCCTTTCGCAGGGTTTGAAAAAATGAATCAAGACTTAATTGAAATTGGCGAAACACCTTATTCAAATCCAAGAAATACGGCTTCGGGAAGTTTAAAACTTCAAGATAGTGCCGAAGTGGCCAAGCGCCCTTTAGAGTGTTTATTGTATGGAATGATTGGTAATAACTTAGCAATAAAAACGCAATATGAAAGTTTAGAATTGTCCAGAAAATTAGGGTTTAAAGTTCCAAATCAAAGTAAATTAGCCACTAATATTGACGAAGTTTTTGAATTTATTGAATTTTGGGATAAAAACAGACATAACTTACCCTATGAAACAGATGGAGTAGTTGTTAAGATAAACAATATTCATTTTCAGGAAGAATTAGGTTATACGGCAAAATCGCCACGTTGGGCTATGGCTTATAAATTTAAGGCAGCACAAGTTAGTACAGTTTTGCAATCTATTTCTTATCAAGTAGGGAGAACGGGTGCCATTACACCAGTGGCAAATTTAGAACCTGTTCAACTTGCAGGGACAATCGTAAAGCGTGCCTCTTTGCATAATGCAGATCAAATTGCTAAATTAGATATTCGTGTAAACGATGACGTATATGTGGAAAAAGGAGGTGAAATTATTCCAAAAATAATTGGCGTTGCTAAAAGAGGAAATCAAGCACAACCAACAGTTTATATTACAAATTGTCCAGAGTGTGATACAAAATTAACTAGAAGTGAAGGAGAAGCAAATCATTATTGTCCAAACTTCTATGGCTGTCCACCGCAGATTATTGGGAGAATTCAGCATTTTATTACACGAAAAGCTATGGATATTGATGGTTTAGGTGGTGAAACTGTGGCTTTACTATATCATGCTGGCTTGGTAAAAAATTATGCCGATTTATATGATTTAAAAAAAGAGCAAGTTGTGGTTTTGGAAAGGATGGCAGATAAATCTGCTGATAATCTAATTTCAGGAATTGAAAATTCAAAAGCAATTACATTTGATCGTGTTTTGTATGCATTAGGTATCCGTTATGTAGGCGAAACGGTGGCTAAAAAATTAGCAAAACAGTATAAAAATATCGATAACTTGGCTAAAGCTGATTTACTTGATTTAGTTGCAGTAGATGAAATTGGAGAACGAATTGCGCAAAGTGTGATGGATTTTTTCCAGAATTCAGAAAATATAGCAATTATTAATAAACTAAAAGCGGTTGGAATTCAATTTGAATTAAATGAGATTTCTACTGCTGTTTCTACTATTTTAGAGGGAAAAATATTTGTTGTTTCTGGTGTTTTTGAAGTTTTCTCTCGAGACGATTTGAAGAAAGCTATCGAAGATTATGGTGGAAAAGTAGGAAGTTCTATTTCTGCAAAAACCAATTATGTTATCGCTGGAGCCAATATGGGACCTGCTAAATTAGAAAAAGCCAACCAATTAAAAATTGAAATTATTGACGAATATCAATTTCAAAAAATGATAAAAGGTTAAGAATTAAATTACAATAATATTTTTTTCTTTACTGATATATTTGGTTTCGTCGCTAAAATAAAAATCAATTCGGCCTAAATTTATCCCATAGGCACCAACTTGGTTGATAACTACTTGTTTGCCAACTTTATTAGTTTTTATTACAGGTTTGTCCAAAAAAGTATGTGTGTGTCCTCCAATAATTAAATCGATATCTTGTGTGGCAGCTGCTAATTTAAGATCTGAGGGTTTGTCTTTTTCATTTTTGTAATCATATCCAAGATGGGACAAACAGATTATTAAATCGCATTTTTCAGTTTCTTTGAGTGTTTTAGTAACATCTGTTGCCACTTCAATTGGGTTGTTGTATTTGGTTTCTTTATATAGTTTTTTGTCTACTAAACCTTCTAATTCAATGCCTAGACCGAAAACACCAATTTTTATTCCTTCTTTTATAAAGGTTTTGTAAGGTTTTACAATTCCGCTTAACTCAGTATTTTTAAAATCGTAATTAGCGGAAACAAATTCAAAATTAGCATGCGGTAATTGAGCATAAAATCCATTAATTCCGTTGTCGAAATCATGATTTCCTAGTGTTGCTAAATCGTATTTCATCATACTCATTAGCTTAAACTCCAATTCGCCTCCATAATAATTAAAGTAGGGTGTGCCTTGAAAAATATCTCCTGCATCTAATAGAAGTACATTTGCTTCTTCTTTTCTAATCTGATCAATAATACTTGCTCGTCTTGCCACCCCTCCCATAGAAGGATTTCTTGGATGATTTTCTGGAAATGGATCAATATGGCTATGCACATCATTTGTATGCAAAATGGTTATTTTACGTTCTTTTGTTGCTGTAAAACTTGACAATGCAAGCCCACTAATTGAAAGTAATGCGGATGTTGCAGCTGTATTTTTGATAAAATTTCTTCTTTTCATAAGAGTTATTCTTTAATGATTCTATCCACGTTGGAAACTTCAATAGTTTTGTATTTGTAAAAATAATCTATCAATACATTTCTAATTTTATAATTCAAATCAAATGTTCCTTCGTTTTTTAGAAAAAAGCTCATATTGTCACCTCCATTTGCTAAATAGTCAGATGTGGCTACATAATAAATTCTATTGTTTTCTATAGCTTTATTTTCAAAAAGAACCCTAGTGATAGTATTTTCTTTATCCAAAAATATTTTCAATCCATGCAATGGATGTGGTTTTTTTTCTTTAATTATATATTTTGCTAAAGCCATAATTTCTTCCCCTTTTAAAGCTACTACAATTAAGTTGTTTTCAAAAGGCATCACTTCAAAAGCATTTCTTTTAGTAATTGTTCCTTTTGGGATGATTGATCTAATTCCACCACTATTTAAAAGAACAATATCAATTTGTTTGTTTTGTTGTTTTTTACGATTAATTTGGCAGAA
>RDXY01000022.1 GCA_004293045.1 Flavobacteriia bacterium
ATACAATGGCAGATTTAAAAGCATTCGCTGAACAATTAGTAAATTTAACAGTAAAAGAAGTAAATGAATTAGCAGCAATTTTGAAAGATGACTACGGTATCGAGCCTGCTGCTGCAGCTGTTGTAGTTGCTGCTGGTGGTGGTGATGCTGGTGGTGCTGCTGAGCAATCAGAATTTACAGTAGTATTAAAAGAAGCTGGTGCTTCTAAATTAGGAGTAGTTAAAGCGGTTAAAGAATTAACTGGTTTAGGTCTTAAAGAAGCTAAAGATTTAGTAGATGCTGCTCCAGCAAATGTTAAAGAAGGCGTTTCTAAAGATGAGGCTGAAGGGCTTAAGAAAGCTTTAGAAGAAGCAGGAGCTGTTGTTGAGTTAAAATAATCTCACTCAGTTTACAATACAGGTTTAGGTCTTGGAAATCGCTTCCAACGACCTAAACCATTTTTCGTATAATAAAATTATATATTCTTTTCTTTAAAAAAATATATAATAACGAAAAATGTTTTTTTAAATCAATACGAAGAAAAAAAATAAATTTTATTTGTTTTTAAAGATGTATTGGTTGTAAAAAAAAAGTATAAAATATTTTATAAATGTTGTGTTATCACAAAAATTACTTTTTTTTAATCAAAAATATTATCCATTGATGATTGCTAATCAAACAGAAAGAATCAATTTTGCCTCGACAAAAAACATACCGAATTATCCAGATTTTCTAGATATTCAGGTGAAGTCTTTTCAAGATTTTTTTCAATTAGAAACTAAATCAGACGAAAGAGGTAACGAAGGTCTTTATAATACCTTCATGGAAAATTTTCCAATAACGGATACTAGAAACCAATTTGTATTGGAGTTTCTAGATTACTTTATTGACCCACCAAGATATACTATCGAAGAATGTATTGATAGAGGTTTAACGTACAGCGTTCCTTTAAAAGCACGTTTGAAGTTGTATTGTACAGATCCTGAGCACGAGGATTTTGAAACTATCGTGCAAGATGTATATTTAGGAACTATTCCATACATGGCACCAAGCGGAACTTTCGTTATTAATGGGGCAGAACGTGTTGTGGTTTCTCAATTACATAGATCTCCAGGGGTATTCTTTGGTCAATCTTTCCACGCAAACGGAACTAAATTATATTCTGCCAGAGTAATTCCTTTCAAAGGTTCTTGGATAGAATTTGCAACCGATATCAACAACGTAATGTATGCGTATATTGATAGAAAGAAAAAATTACCAGTTACTACGCTTTTCCGTGCCATAGGTTTCGAAAGAGATAAGGACATCCTTGAAATTTTTGACCTTGCGGAAGAAATTAAAGTATCTAAAACTGGAATTAAAAAATTCATCGGAAGAAGACTTGCTGCTCGTGTATTAAATACATGGCATGAAGATTTCGTAGATGAAGACACTGGAGAAGTAGTTTCTATTGAACGTAACGAAATTATCTTAGATCGTGATACGATTTTAGATAAAGAAAACGTAGAAGAAATTATTGAAGCAGATGTTAAAGTAATTTTATTACATAAAGAAGATAGCAATCAAGCGGATTTTGCTATTATTCACAATACTTTGCAAAAAGACCCTACGAATTCTGAAAAAGAAGCAGTAGAACATATATATAGACAATTACGTAATGCCGAACCGCCTGATGAAGAAACGGCTCGTGGTATTATCGATAAATTATTCTTCTCAGACCAACGTTACAATTTAGGTGATGTAGGTCGTTACAGAATGAATAAAAAGTTAAACTTAGATATCCCTATGGATAAACAAGTTTTAACTAAAGAAGATATCATTACGATTGTAAAATACCTAATTGAATTAATTAATTCAAAAGCGGAGATTGATGATATTGACCACTTATCTAACCGTCGTGTTAGAACCGTTGGTGAACAATTATCCGCACAGTTTGGTGTAGGTTTAGCTCGTATGGCGCGTACTATTCGTGAAAGAATGAATGTACGTGATAACGAAGTATTTACACCTATCGATTTGATTAACGCTAAAACGTTATCTTCTGTAATTAATTCTTTCTTTGGTACCAACCAGTTATCTCAGTTTATGGATCAAACCAATCCATTAGCAGAGATTACTCACAAACGTCGTTTATCAGCACTTGGACCTGGAGGTTTATCTAGAGAAAGAGCCGGATTCGAAGTTCGTGACGTTCACTACACTCATTACGGACGTTTATGTCCTATTGAAACACCTGAGGGACCAAACATTGGTTTGATTTCTTCTCTTGGTGTATATGCAAAAGTAAATGGAATGGGATTCATCGAAACACCTTACCGTAAGGTAACAGATGGTGTAGTAGATTTAGAATCAACTCCAGTTTATTTAAGCGCTGAAGAAGAAGAAGGAAAAATGATTGCACAAGCAAACATTGAAATGGATGCAAAAGGTAAAATTACTGCTGCCAATGTAATTGCTCGTGAAGAAGGAGATTTCCCTGTGGTTTCTCCATCTGCAGTACATTACACAGACGTAGCACCAAACCAAATTGCTTCTATTTCTGCTTCATTAATTCCATTCTTAGAGCATGATGATGCGAATAGAGTCTTAATGGGTTCTAACATGATGCGTCAGGCAGTACCTTTGTTAAGACCAGAAGCTCCTATTGTAGGAACTGGTTTAGAAAGACAAGTAGCGTCTGATTCTCGTGTGCTTATTAATGCTGAAGGTTCAGGTATTGTAACGTATGTTGATGCTGATAAAGTGACCATTAAATACGACCGTACGGACGAACAAAGAATGGTAAGTTTTGATGAAGATGAAAAAACATACAACTTAATCAAATTCAGAAAAACCAATCAAAGTACTACTATTAACTTAAAACCTATCGTAAGAAAAGGAACTAGAGTTGAAAAAGGTCAAGTGCTTTGTGAAGGATATGCTACTCAAAACGGAGAATTAGCTTTAGGTAGAAACCTACAAGTTGCCTTCATGCCTTGGAAAGGGTATAACTTTGAGGATGCAATTGTAATTTCTGAAAAAGTAGTTAGAGATGATATTTTTACCTCTATTCACGTAGATGATTATTCATTAGAAGTTAGAGATACAAAATTAGGTAATGAAGAGTTAACAAATGATATTCCTAACGTTTCTGAAGAAGCTACTAAAGATTTAGATGAAAACGGTATGATTAGAATTGGAGCAGAAGTAAAACCTGGAGACATTCTTATCGGAAAAATTACACCTAAAGGAGAATCTGATCCAACTCCAGAAGAAAAACTATTACGTGCGATCTTTGGTGATAAAGCAGGTGATGTAAAAGATGCCTCATTAAAAGCATCTCCATCATTACATGGTGTTGTTTTAGATAAAAAATTATTTGCTAAAGCAGTTAAAGATAAACGTAAGCGTTCTAAAGATAAAGAAGATTTAGACAAACTTGAAATGGAGTTCGAAGTGAAATTCACCGAATTAAAAGACAGGTTAATTGATAAATTATTCTTAATCGTTGACGGAAAAACATCTCAAGGTGTTATCAATGATTTAGGTGAAGAAGTATTACCAAAAGGAAAAAAATTCACTAAAAAAATGTTACAAGCTGTAGAAGATTTTGCTCACTTAACAAAAGGACAATGGACTACAGACGAACATACCAATTCATTAATTAACGATTTAGTACACAACTATAAAATCAAATTAAACGATTTACAAGGGGTACTAAGAAGAGAGAAATTTACAATTTCTGTTGGAGATGAATTACCAGCTGGAATTTTAAAATTAGCTAAAGTATACATCGCCAAAAAACGTAAGTTAAAAGTTGGGGATAAAATGGCAGGACGTCACGGTAACAAAGGTATTGTTGCAAAAATCGTTCGTCAAGAAGATATGCCTTTTTTAGAAGACGGAACACCAGTAGATATTGTATTAAATCCATTAGGAGTACCTTCTCGTATGAACATTGGACAGATTTATGAAACGGTATTAGGTTGGGCTGGTTTAAAAACAGGTAAAAAGTTTGCCACGCCAATCTTTGATGGTGCTTCATTAGATCAAATTAATGGCTACACGGACGAAGCTGGCATTCCAAGATTCGGTCATACGTACTTGTACGATGGTGGAACTGGAGAGCGTTTCCATCAACCTGCTACTGTAGGTGTTATTTATATGCTTAAATTAGGGCATATGGTTGATGATAAAATGCACGCACGTTCTATCGGACCTTACTCATTAATTACGCAACAACCTTTAGGAGGTAAAGCACAATTTGGAGGTCAGCGTTTCGGAGAGATGGAGGTTTGGGCACTTGAAGCATATGGTGCATCAAGTACTTTAAGAGAAATCTTAACCGTTAAATCGGATGACGTTAATGGAAGAGCTAAAACTTACGAAGCTATCGTTAAAGGTGAAACCATGCCAGAACCAGGATTACCTGAATCATTCAATGTATTAATGCATGAATTAAAAGGTCTTGGTTTAGATATCAGATTAGAAGAATAAATAAAATTTGTAGTCAGTTCCATTAAATTGGGACTGATTACTTATTATATAGAGTTTTTAGGATTTATACCCGTAAACCGTTCCGATTTTTTATAGAAATATAACTAGCACTTCCAACGTTAATGTTGAAGTTTAGAGAAGTAAGCCGAGGTAGTTTTTAAGTCAAAAGTTTAAAAGTCCAAAGTCATTCGTGATTTTATAAACATTATGACATTTGACTTTAGACTTAAATAAGAATCAATTTTAAATTGCACATAAATCAATAGTAAAAACTATGATGAATAATAGAAATAACAAAGACAAAAGTACAGGAGTTAAAAGATTTAACAGAATAACAATTGGTTTGGCATCGCCTGAAGCCATGTTAGGTGAATCAAGAGGTGAGGTGTTAAAACCAGAAACCATTAACTACCGTACACACAAACCAGAAAGAGATGGGCTTTTCTGTGAACGAATTTTCGGACCAGTAAAAGATTTCGAATGTGCTTGTGGAAAATATAAAAGAATTCGCTACAAAGGAATCGTATGTGACCGATGTGGAGTGGAAGTTACCGAGAAAAAAGTACGTAGAGACAGAGTTGGGCACATCAATCTTGTGGTGCCAATTGCGCATATCTGGTATTTCCGTTCGCTTCCAAATAAAATTGGTTACGTTTTAGGATTACCTTCTAAGAAATTAGATATGATTATTTACTACGAAAGATACGTAGTAATTCAAGCGGGTATTGCTAAAGGTCCTGAAGGAGAAGAATTAAACAGATTAGATTTCTTAACAGAAGAAGAATATCTAAATATTGTGGATACTTTACCAATGGAAAACCAATATTTAGATGATAACGATCCAAATAAATTTATCGCCAAAATGGGTGCTGAATGTATTATGGATTTATTATCACGTACAGATTTAGATGAATTATCATACAAATTACGTCATGCCGCTAATAATGAAACGTCTAAACAAAGAAAAACAGAAGCATTAAAAAGATTGAATGTAGTTGAATCGTTCCGTGAATCTAACAAAAACAGAGAAAATCGTCCAGAATGGATGATTTTAAAAGTAATTCCGGTTATTCCACCAGAATTACGTCCTCTTGTGCCTTTAGATGGTGGTCGTTTCGCAACTTCAGATTTAAATGATTTATACAGAAGAGTAATTATTCGTAACAATCGTTTAAAAAGATTAGTGGAAATTAAAGCGCCGGAAGTAATCTTACGTAATGAAAAACGTATGTTACAAGAAGCGGTAGATTCACTTTTCGATAATACTAGAAAAGCTTCTGCAGTTAAAACAGAATCAAACAGACCATTAAAATCGTTATCCGATTCATTAAAAGGAAAACAAGGTCGTTTCCGTCAAAACTTATTAGGAAAACGTGTAGATTATTCTGCTCGTTCAGTAATTGTTGTTGGACCAGAAATGAAATTGTTCGAATGTGGATTGCCAAAAGATATGGCTGCTGAATTATACAAACCATTCGTTATTCGTAAGTTAATCGAAAGAGGAATTGTTAAAACAGTAAAGTCGGCTAAGAAAATTATCGACAAAAAAGAACCAGTAGTATGGGATATCTTAGAAAATGTTATCAAAGGACATCCAGTATTACTTAACCGTGCGCCTACACTTCACCGTTTAGGTATCCAAGCGTTCCAACCCAAGTTAATTGAAGGAAAAGCAATCCAGTTACACCCATTAGTATGTACGGCATTCAACGCCGATTTCGATGGTGACCAGATGGCGGCTCACTTACCTTTAGGTCCAGAAGCCATTTTGGAAGCACAATTATTAATGTTAGCGTCTCACAATATTTTGAATCCTGCGAATGGAGCACCTATCACGGTCCCTTCTCAAGACATGGTATTGGGTCTGTATTACATGACCAAAGAACGTTTATCAACTCCTGAACATGCTATTTTAGGAGAAGGATTAACTTTCTATTCTGCGGAAGAAGTAAACATTGCTTTAAACGAAGGAAGATTAGAATTAAATGCAAGAGTGAAAATTAGAGCAAGAGATTTTAACGAAAATGGAGAGTTAGTAAATCAAATTATTCAAACTACAGCAGGTAGAGTATTATTTAATGAAGTAGTACCTGAAGCGGCAGGATATATTAATGAAGTTTTAACAAAAAAATCGTTAAGAGATATTATTGGTAAAATTTTAGCAGTTACGGATGTGCCTACTACAGCAGCTTTCTTAGATGATATGAAAGATATGGGTTACAAATTCGCATTTAAAGGTGGATTGTCATTCAGTTTAGGTGATATTCGTATTCCAGAACAAAAAACGCAATTGATTGCTGATGCTCGTGTACAAGTAGAAGGTATTTCTATGAACTATAACATGGGACTTATCACAAATAACGAGCGTTACAATCAGGTAATTGATATTTGGACATCTGCCAATGCACAATTAACGGAATTAGCTATGAAAAATATCCGTGAAGACCAACAAGGTTTCAACTCGGTGTATATGATGCTTGACTCGGGTGCAAGGGGTTCTAAAGAACAAATTCGTCAGTTAACTGGTATGCGTGGATTAATGGCCAAGCCGAAAAAATCTACTGCAGGTGGTGGTGAAATTATTGAAAATCCAATTCTTTCTAACTTTAAAGAAGGTTTATCAATTTTAGAATACTTCATTTCTACTCACGGTGCACGTAAAGGATTAGCCGATACAGCTCTTAAAACTGCCGATGCAGGATATTTAACAAGAAGGTTACATGATGTATCTCAAGATGTTATTATCAATTCTGTAGACTGTGGTACATTAAGAGGTGTAGAAGTTTCTGCATTAAAGAAAAACGAAGAAATTGTTGAAACATTAGGAGAAAGAATCTTAGGACGTGTAGCATTACAAGATGTTATAAATCCATTTAACTCTGAAATTTTAATTCATGCAGGAGAACACATCACAGAAGCAATTGTAAAAGCTGTTGAAGCTTCACCAATTGAAAAAGTTGAAGTGCGTTCGGCATTAACTTGTGAAGCTAAAAAAGGAATCTGTACAAAATGTTACGGCCGTAATTTAGCTACTGGTAAAATGGCACAAAGAGGTGAAGCTGTCGGAGTAATTGCTGCGCAGTCAATTGGAGAGCCAGGTACACAGTTAACACTTCGTACGTTCCACGTTGGAGGGGTTGCAGGGGGTATTTCTGAAGAAGCGGGAATTTCTGCTCGTTTTGCTGGAAAATTAGAAATCGAAGATTTAAAAACAGTAAAAGGAGAAGATGCAGATGGAAAACCTATCGATATCGTAATTTCTCGTTCTACCGAATTAAAATTAGTAGATGTTAATACAGGTATTTTATTAAGTACACATAATATTCCTTATGGTTCTACTATTTTTGTTAAAGACGGAGATAAAGTAGAAAAAGGAGCAACAATTTGTAAGTGGGATCCTTATAATGGAGTAATTGTATCTGAATTTACAGGTAAAATTGCATATGAAGATTTAGAACAAGGACAATCATTTATGGTTGAAATTGATGAGCAAACAGGTTTCCAAGAGAAAGTAATTTCTGAAGGACGTAACAAAAAATTAATCCCAACATTACATATTTATGGTAAAGATGGTGAATTAATTAGATCATACAATTTACCAGTAGGGGCACACCTTATGGTGGATGATGGCGAGAAAATTAAAGCAGGAAAAATTCTTGTTAAAATCCCTCGTCGTTCTTCTAAAGCTAGTGATATTACAGGAGGTTTACCAAGAATTACCGAGTTGTTAGAAGCTCGTAATCCTTCAAACCCGGCTGTAGTTACTGAAATTGATGGTGTAGTTACTTTCGGAAAAGTAAAAAGAGGTAACCGTGAGTTGTCAATTGAATCTAAATTTGGAGATGTTAAGAAATATTTAGTAAAACTTTCCGCTCAAATATTAGTTCAAGAAAATGACTTCGTAAGAGCCGGAACTCCATTGTCAGACGGAGCAATTACTCCAGAAGATATTTTAAGAATTCAAGGACCATCTGCTGTACAACAGTACTTGGTTAATGAAATTCAAGAAGTGTACCGTTTACAAGGGGTAAAAATTAATGACAAACACTTTGAAGTAGTGATTCGTCAAATGATGAGAAAAGTAAGAATCCAAGATCCAGGAGATACGTTATTCTTAGAAGATCAATTAGCACATACTTCAGACTTTATTTTAGAAAACGATAAGTTATACGGAATGAAAGTTGTAGAAGAAGCGGGAGATTCTTCAAGCTTAAAACCAGGACAAATTATTTCTCCTAGAGAATTAAGAGATGAAAATTCATTATTAAAACGTGAAGATAAAAACTTAGTTTCTGCAAGAGATGTAATTACAGCTACAGCAACACCAGTTTTACAAGGTATTACTAGAGCATCGTTACAAACTAAATCATTCATTTCTGCGGCATCGTTCCAGGAAACTACTAAAGTGTTAAATGAAGCCGCTGTTGCTGGTAAAATTGATACATTAGAAGGATTGAAAGAGAATGTAATTGTAGGTCACAGAATTCCTGCAGGTACAGGTATGAGAGATTACGATCACATAATTGTAGGTTCTAAAGAAGAATACAGCGAATTAATGGCTGGAAAAGAAGAATTTAATTACTAATTCTTATTCTTAAATATACTAAAAGGCCTAACAGATTTTTTCTGTTAGGCTTTTTTTTAATCAAAAGGTTTTGTATTATTGCATTAGTCGAAAGTCTAAATTTAGAAATTATTCATTATCCAATACCCAATAAAAATGGAAAACAACAACCAAGAAGGTCAAATCAATATTGAACTAGACGAAAAAGTAGCAGAAGGAACTTATTCCAATTTAGCCATAATCAACCATTCCAATACCGAATTTGTATTAGATTTTATTGCCTTAATGCCTGGCGTTCCGAAAGCTAAAGTAAAATCAAGAATTATTTTAACACCACAACACGCTAAAAGATTATTAAAAGCATTAAACGAAAACATTCATCGTTTTGAAAATGCACACGGCCAAATAAAAGAGGAAGAGCATCCGCCAATTCCACTAAATTTTGGGCCAACTGGTCAGGCATAATAAAGAAAAGTTTTTTATTATTAAATTATAGAGCTGAAGGTGATTGCATTTTTTTGTAATCGCCTTTTTATGATTATGATACACTTAGAAAAAATCACTAAAAACCAATTGCCAATTATTAAAGATTTGGCGTATACCATATGGCCATCCACTTATAAAGAGATATTATCAAGTGAACAGTTAGATTATATGTTGGGTACTTTTTATTCTGTTGAAAATTTAGAAAATCAAATGAATGTGGGTCAAATTTTTGAATTATTTTTTGAAGATAACAAAGTCGTTGGATTTGTAGCCTACGAATTTAATTGTAAAGTAAAGAGTTGGCTTAAAATTCATAAAATTTATTTGTTACCAGAAAATCAAGGTAAAGGTTTTGGAAAATTTATGATGGATGAAATTATAAGAATCGCTAAAACCAATAATCAGAAAGGCATTTATTTAAATGTTAATAAATACAATAGTGCTAAATTTTTCTATGAGAAATTAGGTTTCACTAATGTAAAAGAGGAGGTAATTGATATTGGAAATGGTTACGTTATGGACGACTACGTAATGGAATATCTTTTCTAATGAAAACAGCATTTGCGTTAGGGGTTGTAGCGGCATCCTTTTTGTTTTTTGTTGCTTAAGGTTTTCTTAGGTAACAAAAAATAAAAAGATATAGCGGAAGACACGACCTGAAAGGGAACGCTTAAAAAAAATTATCTATTTCGCTTATCGTAATTTCGGCTCCCGTAATTGGTTTTCTTCTCTCTCAAAATACTGGCGTCTTCGGTTTTACTCGACGGTTCAATCAGTGTGTTTAATTCTAAAATTTCTTTGTCTGTTAGCGGACGGTATTTTCCTACAGGAAGGTCTAAAGTGATATTGATAATTCGGATTCGTTTCAAAGAAGTTACTTCGTAATCTAAATATTCACACATACGACGAATTTGTCTATTTAAACCTTGTGTTAAAACAATTTTAAACACAAACTGACTCATTTTTTCTACCTTACATTTTTTGGTAATGGTATCTAAAATAGGCAAGCCATTACTCATTTGCTTAATGAACGTTTCCGTAATTGGTTTGTCAACGGTAACTATATATTCTTTTTCGTGGTTGTTTCTGGCGCGTAAAATTTTGTTTACAATATCGCCATCATTGGTCATAAATATTAATCCTTCACTGGCTTTGTCTAATCTTCCAATAGGAAAAACACGTTCGGGATAATTGATGTAATCCACAATATTGTCTGGAATGTTTACATTAGTTGTGCACTCAATTCCTGCAGGTTTGTGGAACGATAAATAAATAGGTTTTTTATTGGCGTTGGTAACTAATTCGCCATTCACACGAACTTCGTCTCCTGGAGCTACTTTGGTGCCTAATTCTGGAGTGTTTCCGTTGATGGTGATTCTGCCTTCTTCCAATAATCGATCGGCTGCTCTACGAGAGCAAAATCCGGATTCTGACAAATATTTATTTATGCGTACGAATTGTTCTTCCATTAAGCAAAGGTAGTATTTTAGTTTAAATGTTTATGAGGTTTATTTTATTTAAAATTCCAATAAAAAAATTCCAAATTCCAAATTTAAAACTTGGAGTTTGGAATTTTTAATTTGGTTTTTTTAAGGAGTAAAAATCTAATATTTCGACTTCTAGACCTTAGCCTTTTAAACTTTCGACTAATTAAATTACATTTTGGCGAAAATTTTCTCCATTTTTTCTCTTTCTTCATCAGCTAAAACACTGTCAACTAAAATACGACCACTGTGCTCATCTGTTAAGATTTTCTTTCTACCTGCAATTTCCATTTGGGTTTGTGGTGGAATAGTAAAGAAAGAACCTGCAGAGGCGCCACGTTCTATAGATACTACTGCTAAACCATTTACAACACTATTTCTAATTCTGTCGTAAGCTGCTAATAAACGCGCTTCAATTTTTCCTCTAAAATCATTAGATTTTTCGATTAAAAAGTTTTCGTCTTTTTCCGTTTCTGCCATAATATCACTTAATTCTGCTTTTTTATGTTTTAAGTGATTTTGCTTACTATCCAGTTTGTCTTTAGTTTGATTAACAATTTCTTTTTTGTTTTCTAAAGTAACTTTCATTTCTTTAATGTGCTTTTCAGCTAATTGAATTTCTAATTCTTGAAATTCAATTTCTTTTGATAAAGAATTAAATTCTCTATTATTTCGCACATTTTTTTGTTGCTCAGTATATTTTTTTATTGCTGCCTTATGGTCATCAATATTGTTCTTTTTTTCTTTTGCTTGATTATCAATGTTCTTTAAATCGTCGTTTAATTTCTCTAAACGTTTAGATAATCCAGCTACTTCATCTTCTAAATCTTCCACTTCTAAAGGTAATTCTCCTCTTACGTTTCTAATTTCGTCAATTTTAGAATCAATTAATTGTAAAGCATAAATTGCTCTTAATTTTTCTTCTACGCTTAGTTCTTTTGTATTTGCCATATTGTTAAAAATATTTAACGGGATTTGTATTTAATTCTGATAAAATGATTGCAAAATTAGTGATTTTTTCTTTAAGAAAGTCAACAATATAATTTTTTGTATATCTTTCGCTTTCAAAATGTCCAATATCCGCTAAAAGCAGCTTGTTTTCCGCTTCATAGAACTGATGATATTTTAAATCTGCGGTTAAAAAAGCATCTGCTCCTGCTGCAAGGGCATTTTTTATGGCAAAACTTCCACTACCACCTAAAACGGCTACTTTTTTGATTGAATTTGTTGAAAATTGACTATGACGAATGCCTCCACATTCCATTTTTTCTTTCACAAATTGTAAAAAGTCGTTTGGTTTCATGGGCTGTTCTAATTCGCCAATCATGCCTAAGCCAATGTTTTGATGTTCATTTTCTGTTTTATAAATTTCATAGGCCACTTCTTCATACATATGATTAGAAAAGAGGGCACTTAAGATAGTATTTTGTAATTGTTTTTCAAAAGTTACTTCGATTTTAATTTCGTCTTCATTTTGTAAAACATGTTTTTCACCTACTACTGGATGGCTGTTTTCATTACCCATGAAAGAGCCAATTCCTGAAGAAACGAAACTACAATTGTCATAATTGCCAATACTACCCGCACCTGCCTCAAATAAGGCTTGTTTCACTTGATTTTCGTTTTCAGGTTTAGTGTAAGTTACTAATTTATAAATGAAATTTTGTTTAGGAATAAGAACTTTAGTTTTCGATAAACCTAAAGCATCACAGAAAATTTTATTCACTCCATTTTGATGATTATCTAATGCAGTATGAACGGCATAAATGGCAATATCATTTTTTATGGCTTTGATAATGGCACGTTCGACATAATTTTTTCCAGTTATTTTTTTTAATCCTGAAAACAAAATAGGATGGAAGCAAACTACTAAATTACATTTTTTGGAAATGGCTTCTTCAACAACTTCTTCCAAAGCATCATGGCAAACCAAAATTCCAGTAATGTCATGGGTATGGCCAACTAATAGACCAACATTGTCAAAATCTTCCGCGTAAGCCAAAGGAGCTAATTGCTCTAGATGTTTTGTTATTTCAGATAATTGCATTTTATATTTTAGTAATTTTGTATTTTTCAAAGATAAAAAATGCAATTGATTTTAAATATAATTTACTTGAAATTTAATTCATGCGATTTTTGTACTTTTGTAGCTGATAATTTAGATAACTAACTATGGTTTTTTTAAGAAAATTACTTTTTCCGCTTGGAGGTATTTATTGGTTAGTCACTTTAATTAGAAATTGGCTATACGATTTAGGTTTTTTTACTTCAAAATCATATGATTTACCGATTATTGCAATAGGAAATTTAAGCGCTGGAGGTACTGGTAAAACACCTCAAACAGAATACATCATTCGATTATTAAAAGATACGTATAAAATTGCCGTTTTAAGTCGTGGATATAAACGAAGTACAAAAGGTTTTGTTTTGGCAACTGCTAATGTTTCTGCTGCCGAATTAGGTGACGAGTCGTATCAAATTCATACAAAATTTAAAGATATTTCGGTTGCCGTTTGTGAAGACAGACAAACTGGAATTGAAAACTTAATTTCGAATACCAATCCAGATCTTATTTTGTTAGACGATGCGTTTCAGCATAGAAAAGTTAAAGCAGGTTTTTATATACTATTGACAGCATATGACGATTTATTTTCAGATGATTATATTTTGCCTTATGGAAATTTGCGGGAAAGTGCCATCGGTAAAAAGCGCGCCAACATAATTGTTGTAACGAAATGTCCTAATACTATTACAGAAAAAAACAAAGATGAAGTAAAACTAAAATTAAATGTAAGTGTACCCGTTTTTTTTACTTCAATTGATTATGATGTTAATGTTTATAGCTCTTCAAATAGTATAGAAGTTTCTGAAATTAAAACTAAAGAAAAAGTAATTCTTTGCGGAATTGCTAAACCAAAATATTTTATTGATTCTTTAAATTCGGGTAACGATAAAGTTATGATTTATACTGATCATCATAATTTTTCAGAAGTGGAAATTTCAGAATTAAATGAACTGTTAAAAGATAAAATTATAGTAACTACAGAAAAGGATATAATGCGTTTAAATGGAAAAATAAATTCTAGTAACTTGTATTGTTTACCCATTCAAACCAAATTTATCTCAGAAAAAGAAAAGTTTGATTCGATACTTACTAATTGGGTAAAAAAATTAAACTAAATAGTCACTAATTACAGTATAGAAATAATCTGGATTAAAAGGTTTGGTTATCACTTCATTCATACCAAATGACAAGAGCATTTCTCTATTTTCGTTTAAAGAAATTGCGGTTAATGCTATAATTGGTGTTGTTTTATCAAATTTTCTTATCTCTGCGGTTGCTTCTGTTCCGTTAATTCCTGTTAAGTGTACATCCATTAAAACCAAATCAAAGGTGTTATTTTGCATAGCTACAATAGCGTCTTCTCCATTGTCAATAATACTGCAAATCATCCCTTTGTTTTCGACCATTTTTTTAGTAATCATTTGATTGATTTTGTTGTCCTCAACCAATAAAACGGTTTTATTTTTTAAGTTTACATATGAAGTAACTATCTTCTTCTCATGATTTAAAATAATTTCTGCGTTAGACTTCCCAAAATTTAAATCGAAATACAGTTTAGTCCCTTCGTTTTCTTTACTTTCTAAATGGATTTCACTACCTAATAATTCAATAATCTTTTTGACGATAGAAAGCCCTAAACCAGTTCCACCATATGTTCTGTTTATTTCTACAGAACCTTGAGAAAAACTATCAAAAATGTTTGCAATTTTGTCTTCTGGTATTCCTATACCATTATCTTGAATTATGAAATTTAACGTTACCGTATCTTCTTGTTCGTTTATCGTTTTTACGGAAAGTGTTACCTTACCGTTTTTAGTAAATTTGATGGAATTATTGATTAAATTTATTAAAATCTGAGATAATTTTGTAGGATCGCCAAGTAAATTTTTGTGGTTTTCTAAATCTAAATCTAAATTAAAATCAATATTATTTTGTACAATAAACCCATTGAACGATTCGCGAATATTTTGAATTAATTCTTCTAAATTGAAATTAATTTTTTCAATTTGAATTGTATTTGATTCTAGTCGGTTAATTTCTAAGATGTCATTAATAAAACTTAAAAGATAATTTCCGGAAAACTCTAGCGATTTTAAATAATTTAATTGTGTTGATTTTGGGTTTTCTTGCAAAAGTAAATGTGTAATACCATTTATAGCATTTAAAGGCGTTCGTAACTCATGACTTACAGTAGATAAAAACTCAGATCGAGCATTCGAGGCAAGTTCCGCTTTTTCTTTTTGTTCCGTTAATTCTTCGTTTTTTTCTTGTAAAAGTTTATTTGTAACCGTCCTTATTTTGTTGTTTTTATATAAAGAAAAGCTAAACAATGATAAAATAGCAATTAATACAATGCTCATTATACTAATTAGTTTATTAAATCGAATGGCTTTTAATTGGTCGTTTTTCTCTTTTTCTAGTTTTTCAACAATTTCTAATTGATTGTCGTGTTCTTTTTTATTAATAAGTAAGTCTGTGTTGGCTAGACTCGAGTTGTTTTTTATCTCATTTAACGTTAAAAATTCTTTTAAATAAAAATTAGATAATTTATAATCTTCTTGTTTTTCACAAATTAAAATAAGGTTGTTTAAAATTTTCTTTTTTGAAATGCCAACAGTATTATTTTCCACCAATTTTAAAGCTCTTTTAGAAAAATCTAATGCTTTATCATAATCTTCTTGTGAGTAGTAAATTTTGCTTAGTTGATAAAGGGCTTCAATTTTACTAGGTTCTACATCTCTGCTAGTATTAGCGATATTTTCAAATACAAGTATTGCTTCTTCTAATTTGTTATTGGCTTTTAAAGTTAATCCTTTTTGAAGTTCAATTAAGACCAAAGTATTATTTGAGTTAATTTTATTGTAAATGGAATAAGACTTGTTGAAATATAATTTGGCGATTTTAAAATTTCTTTTTTCTAAATATAAAGTCCCTAATGCATAATTAGTTTTTGCTACTTTAGAAGAGTTTATTTGATTGATTTCGTAGTAATTAGAGCACTTAATAAAGTTGACAATTGCGTCATTATAATTATTGGTTTCTAAATATAAACTTCCTAAAAAATAATAGCAATCATATAGTTTTTCATTATTTTTATACGCTTTTGAATATTCAATTGCTTTCTGAACGTACTTTATGGCATCTTTAGAATTGTATTTTTCTTCAAATGAATAGTTGGCTAATTCTAGAAAATAACTGATACTATCCGTTTTGTTTTTCTTAGTTTGAGAAAAAGTCAATAGAGAAAAAAGAGTAAGAAGAAAATAGAGTTTTTTCATTATTTAGTATTCAAAATACGAATTTAATACTGTTAAAATTAGTATTTATTTTTCGATAAAAAAAGAATTAAATCAATTATACGAGAAGAATATCCAATTTCATTATCATACCAACCCACTATTTTTACCATTTTGTCAATTACTGAAGTTAGTTGTGCATCAAATACACACGAATTTTTATTGCCAATAATATCTACAGAAACAATTGGGTCTTCTGTATAGGCTAAAATACTTTTTAATTCGTTTTCGGCGGCATATTTAAAAGCTAAATTAATTTCTTCAATTGTAACTTTTTTGTTTACATTAAAAGTAATATCTGTTAATGACCCATCCGGAACAGGAACTCGAATGCCACATCCGCCAATTTTTCCATCCAATTCCGGAAAAATTTTTGTTATTGCTTTTGCAGCACCCGTTGTAGTTGGAATTATAGATTGCGAAGCACCTCGCGCACGTCTTAAATCTTTATGTGGTTGGTCGTGCAAGCTTTGGTCGGTAGTGTAGGAGTGAACAGTTGTTATGTAAGCTTGTTCAATACCACACAATTCTTGAATTATTTTAAGCATCGGTGCGGCGTTATTTGTAGTACAGCTTGCGTTTGAAATAATGGTTTCCGAGCCATCTAAAATATGTTCATTAACCCCTAAAACTACTGTTTTTATGTTTTCATCTTCTGGTGGCGCGGATAAAATTACTTTTTTCGCACCAGCTAAAATATGTAAGCCAGCGGTTTCTATAGTTTTAAACTTTCCAGTAGATTCAATCACAAAATCGATATTTAGATTTTTCCAAGGTAATTTAGAAATATCACTTTCGTGGAAAAATTGAAATTGTAAATCGTCAATTAATAACGTTTCATTTTCGGTGGAAATAGCATGTGGTAAAACACCGTGAATGCTATCATACTTCAATAAATGACACATGGTTTTTATAGCAGCAATGTCATTTATGGCAACAACTTCTATGTTGGGATGATTGAGTAATAATCGGAATACATTTCTTCCAATTCTTCCAAAACCATTTATAGCGACACGTATTTTCATTTTTAGGTTATTTGTTTATTTGTTAATCCGATTGACTGTTAAAAAGGTTTACTTTTAACCAAAAAACAAATAACCGAATCAACTATTTTAATGAATATGTTTTTCAGCATGATATGAAGAACGCACTAACGGGCCACTTTCTACATGAATAAAACCTAATTCTTTACCGATTTTTTCGTATTTCTCAAATTGTTCAGGTGTGATGAATTCTTTTACAGGCAAATGTTTTTTACTTGGTTGTAAATATTGACCAATAGTTACCACATCCACTTTTGCGTCTTTTAAATCGTGTAAAGTTTGAATCACTTCTTCTTCTGTTTCACCTAATCCAAGCATGATTCCAGATTTAGTTCGGTTTAAACCTTGCTCTTTTAAATATTTTAAAACCGCTAAACTTTTATCGTATTTGGCTTGGATTCGTACTTCACGAGTTAATCTTCTTACCGTTTCGATATTATGAGAAACTACTTCTGGTGCTACTTCAATAATTTTATCTAAATGTTTTTCACTTCCTTGAAAATCTGGAATTAGCGTTTCTAAGGTAGTTTTCGGATTCATTCTTCTGATGGCTTTTACGGTTTCCGCCCAAATAATGGTTCCCATATCTTTTAAATCGTCTCGGTCAACACTGGTAATTACGGCGTGTTTTATATTCATAATTTTAATAGAACGGGCTACTTTTTCTGGTTCTTCCCAATCTACATTTTCAGGACGACCTGTTTTTACACCACAAAATCCACAAGAACGGGTGCAAATATTTCCTAAAATCATAAAAGTTGCCGTTCCTTCTCCCCAACATTCTCCCATATTCGGACAACTACCAGAAGCGCAAATGGTATTTAATTTGTATTTATCAACCAAACCTCTAAGTTCGGTATATTTTTGTCCAACGGGTAATTTTACACGAAGCCATTTGGGTTTTGGTGTAGGAGGAAATACGCTTTCTGTTGCCATAATTTTAATATAAAATCTACTGCAAATATACAAAACGCATTAAAATTAAATCCTATTTTAAAGTGTTATTTTTCAATTGTAACATAACGCTAACTTTTGTTTAATAATGTTCTTTTACTCTGTTTTTAGAATTATTTTTTCAAAAAAAAACCACATAATACTGTATTATGTGGTTTTGAAAAATATAATAAATTTCAGCTTTTTTTATTCTGTTTCAAGCAGATTAATTTGTATTGGAAGTCTTTTTTCGCTTCTTACCACTTCGCCATTAACTTGCCCTGGTGTCCATTTCTTTTTCATGGATGTTAACACTCTTATAGCTTCTTTTTCTAATGCTTTATCTCCTTTACTTACCATACGGATATCGGTCATAGAACCATCTTTTTCAATTACAAAAACCATCTCAATAAATAAAACTTCTTGATCGAAAGAATTTGGGACTTTATAGTTTTCAGCAATAAAAGTTCTGAACTTGTTAATTCCCCCAGGAAAACTTGCTTCTGTACCCAATACGCCTTTATATACACTAGTGCCAGTTCCACTTCCTGGTGTAGTTGTTATGATTGTAGTAGTAGAAGTGCCTAAAGGATTTCCAATTGGTCCAGGATTCCCATTTTCAATTCCATTTGGATTGAAGGGTGTTGTGTAATCTGGATTTTTGGGTTCCACAATAGGTTTTACTTCTGTTCTAGCTACAACAACTGGTGGTACTTTATTAGGTGTATTATTTAATTTTGGTTTCTCTGTTCCTTTTTTAATAACCGATTTAGGTTCTATTTTTGGCGTTATTCTAACTAGCGTTAATTTTTGTATAGGTGTGATAGGGCAATTTATCACATCTTCAGGTTTAGTTTCAGGTGCCGTAAAGGAAAATAATCCTATCCCAAAAGCAATAAATCCAAAGGTTAAAAGCATGGCTTTTAGGGTAGTTGCATCGCTTTCTTTTCTTAATTGGTAAGCGCCATACGCTTTGTTTCGGTCTTCGAAAGCTATTTCTAACCAATTGTCGTTTTGTACATTGAAGTTTGACATAATATATAGTTTTAAAGGTTACAACTTGTGTATAATTTAAACTATATGAAATAATCGTGCCAAAAAATCTGTTTTTGAAGTAAAAAGATGAATTATTGTTATTTTTTGCTAATAATTTCTGCTAATAATTTTTTTGCACGAAGCAGTTTTATTTTAATATTGTTTAGGGGTTCGTTCAATTGTTCTGCCATATCTTGATAACTCATTTCTTGAAAGTAGCGTAATTGAATAACTTCTTGATAGGCAGGTTTTAATTGCTTAATTTGTTGTAGTAATTGCGATAAGTTTTGTTCAGTAATTAACTTATCTTCAATAGTTGGTGTGCTGTCTAATACTTGATTGGCCAAGCCATCTTCTTCACTGGTGATTTCTAAAAATAAGGTAGATTTTTTTTTGCGAAGTAAATCAATATGAGCATTTTTAGCAATGGCAATTAACCAAGTATTAAATCCAAATTCAGGGTTGTACGTACTTATTTTATCAAATGCTTTAGCAAAAGTTTCTATTACGATATCTTCAGTATCTGTTTCATTTTCAGTACGTTTCAGCATGTAGCCGTACACTTCATTCCAATAAAAATCTAGAAGAAAAGTAAAAGCCACTTGATCGCCAAGTTTAGCTTTTTGAATGTTTATACCTATTTTTTCTTGTTTTATTTCCAATGTTCGGATTTGTGTATCAAATTGGTAAAAGCCACTCGTATTTGAGTTAGGATTAAAATTATTTCAAAAATTGGATACCAAACAATAATATCTTTTTCTTTTAATTTGGCTGCGCCAAAACCAAAAACTATCCAGTTAAAAATGTATCTAAAACCTAAAACACTCGATACAATAATCCAATTATATTGGAAAGATAGTAAAATTATGGCTAAAACAATACATAACATTTGTGCAATGAAATATACTGTAAGTTGCATCTTGTCAAAAATTTTATAATGTTTTTTGGTTGACGTTTCCTTTCTCTTCTGATTTATCCAAGCTGTATAGGTAGTTTTTGGTTCAGAATAGGTAAAACTTTCTGGACTATAACAAATGGTTGTATTGCTTGCATTTGCAGCTTCATTAATAAATAAATCATCTTCTCCAGAACGAACTCGAATGTGATTGATAAATCCGTTTACGTTGAAAAATTCTGATTTTTTATATGCTAAATTTCTTCCATTTCCCATATAAGGTTTTCCTGTTTTTGCCCAAGAAAAGTACTGTATGGTAGAAATAACACCGTCAAAACGAATTATTTTATTTAATAAAGAACCTTTAATTTTATTATATGCACCATATCCTAAAACGATAGTTTTTTTGAATGAAAAATGCGAGGTCATTTCTACTATCCAATTCTCAGAAATTAAACTGCAATTCGCATCTGTAAATAATAAATATTCATTTTTTGCTGCTTTTATGCCTAAGGTTAATGCGAATTTTTTGTTTCCCCAAAAGGCTTCATTATTTTTTACTTTGACTAATTTAACAAAAGAATATTGCTTTTCATATTCTTCAAATAAGTCTAATGTTTCGTCGTTAGACGCATCATCAATAAGGACTAATTCGTAATTTGGATACTTTTGAGAAACTAAAACAGGAAGTTGCTTTACTAAATTTTCATATTCGTTTTTTGCCCAAACAAGTACTGAAACAGGTACGCTTTTTGGCGTTTCTTTCTTAGGTTTAACAAACGAAAAACGACTAAAAACAAACGATTGATAAACGAATTGAATGCCAAAAAAAACTAAAAATGCAATAAAAAGTATAAATAATGTTGTTTCCATGTTCCTTTTAAAAGTTGTGCAAATTTAGGCTTATTTGTTTAAAGATTCAAGTTTAATTTTTACTTGTAAATTGTAAATCTCAAATCGTAAATTAAATCACGTTCACTTCAGCTTCAATGCTAATTCCGTATTTTTCCAAAATAGTTTTTTGGATATTTTGCGCCACGTTCCAAATTTCATTTCCAGTGGCGTTTCCGTAATTCACTAAAACTAACGCTTGTTTGGTATGAATTCCTGCATCTCCAAAACGCTTACCTTTAAAACCAGCTTGTTCAATTAGCCAACCCGCAGGTACTTTCACCTGTGTTTCTGAAACTGGATAATGGGGCATATCTGGATAATTCACTTTGGCTTTTTCGTAAACTTCAATTGGAACAATCGGATTTTTAAAGAAACTTCCACTATTTCCTAATTCTTTCGGATTGGGTAATTTACTTTCACGAATGGCGATTACAGCTTTACTAACCTCTTGAATGGTTGGGTTTTTGATGCCCCTATTTTCTAATTCAACATCAATAGCACCATAGGACGTATTTAGTTGGTGATTTTTTTTAGTAAGTTTAAAAACAACAGATACAATCACATATTGATTTTTTAATTCGGATTTAAAAACACTTTCTCGATAGCCAAATTTACAAGCTGCTTTATCAAAAGTGGTAATTTCTTGCGTGTCGATTTTCATCGCTTCACAAGAAACAAAGGTATCTTTAATTTCTACGCCATACGCTCCAATATTCTGAATTGGTGTCGCCCCAACATTTCCCGGAATTAAAGATAAATTTTCAATTCCGCCATAATTTTTTTGTATGCAAAACTGAACAAATTCGTGCCAAACTTCGCCAGCATTACCTTTTACCCAAACAAAATCGTCATTTTCATCAACTACTTCAATGCCTTTATTATTGATGTGTAAGACGAATGCATCGATATTCTGAGTTAAAAGCATATTGCTTCCACCACCCAAAATAAACAGTTTTTTCTGTTGATTTTCTTTTAAAACGATTGCTAAATCAGTAATCGAATTGACTTCGCAAAATTCCGTTGCAAACGCTTCAATCCCAAAGGTGTTGTATTTTTTTAACGATTGTTGTTGTACGATATTCATATATTTGAGTGAATGGTAATTAGTGAATAATTAAATGTGATTTTAATTTTTAATTTTGTAATGGAGAAACTAAGCCAATTGGCGATTGAGGTTCTCGAAATCACATTTTATTTAGTTTTTATAAAGCTTTTCTCAACTCTTCTTCGCTAACAAATTCGTTTTTAAAGAACGTTTGCTTTCCGTTTTTAATTACAATAATTACAGGTAAACCTTGGTAGCCTAATGCATTAAATAACGATTTGTTTTTATCAGCATCAATTCTGTGAATAATAACATTGTCCGCCATTTCTTTGCTGATTTTATCTAAATATGGTCCCATTTTTTTACAAGGTCCACACCATTCTGCGTAAAAATCAATTACAACTGTTTTGTCAGAAATCATTAGTTTATTGTATGCATCTTGCGTCATACCAGACCAAACGCCATTAGTTTTTGGGTTTGCTTTTTCCCAAGCCATATAACCGCCGTCTAATTCGATAATGTTTTTAAAACCCAATTCTACTAAATGATTGGCTGCTTTTTTACTTCTACCGCCACTTAAGCAATATACAAAAACGGGTTTTGATTTATCTAAATTAGCTACTTGAGCATCAAAATCCCCACCATTCCAATCGGCATTTTTGGCGTCTGCAATTTTTCCATTAGCATATTCTCCTGGTGTCCTAACATCTAAAATTTGTGCATCTTCCGTTTTTATAATAGTAGCTTTAAATACTGCTGCATCTACACTTTTAAAATTTTGACTATTGGTGCAACTAATTGATAAGGTAATGATTGCTGTTGCGATAATTGATTTTAAGTTTTTCATTTTATAAAAATTATAATGTTGATTTGTTTTTTGTTGATTCGTTTACGGTCTAATAATCTAATAAACTAATAATCAAACCATCTAAATACATCTAGATATTAAATATTTTATAGCTTTTATGTGTCTGTTTTATAATGTTTTCGGTTCTTTCGGGATGTGTGTCGGAAATAAAAATTTGTCCAAATACATTGTCATTTACCATATTCACAATTTGTTGTACTCTAAACGCATCTAACTTGTCAAAGATATCATCAAAAAGTAAAATCGGCAATGTTTTTGTGTGTTTTTTGATGAAATCAAACTGCGCTAATTTCAATGCAATTAAAAATGATTTTTGTTGTCCTTGCGAACCGAATTTTTTAACCGGAAAACCAGTAATATTGAATAAAACATCATCTTTATGAATCCCACAAGTGGTATATTGCGTAATTCTATCTTTTTGAAGATTTTGAATTAGTAAAGTCTCCAAATTGTCCTCATGAAGTTGACTTTCGTATTCAATAGTTACTTTTTCAGCATTTTCAGAAATAACTTCATATAATTCTTGAAAAACAGGGATGAATTTTTCTAAAAAATCTTTTCTCTTGGTAAAAATTAGTTGTCCAAATTCCGATAATTGTTCGTTGTAAATATTCAAATTGTCTGCATCAAAAACCTGATTTAAAGCAAAATACTTCAATAATGCATTGCGTTGTTGTAACGTTTTCTGATAATTTATTAGTGAGTTTAAATAAGTAGAATCAAAAGTAGAGATTACATTGTCAATAAATTTTCTTCGGGTTTCGCTTCCTTCAATAATCAAATCTGTATCGCTTGGAGAGATAATTACAATAGGGATTAATCCAATATGTTCTGAAAATTTCTCGTATATTTTTCCGTTGCGTTTTAAAATTTTCTTTTGAGCTTTTTTGTAACTACAAATAATTTGTTCGGTACGATTTTCTTTTTCAAAAACTCCGTCAATAACAAAAAACTCTTCACCGTGTTTGATATTTTGTGTTGAAAGTGGATTAAAATAACTTTTACCAACCGCTAAATGATATATGGCATCTAAAATTGTTGTTTTTCCAATGCCGTTTTTTCCTACAATAGCATTTATTTTGCTTTCAAATTCAAAAGAATTTTCGGCAATGTTCTTATAATTAAGTAAAGATAGTTTTTTTAAAATCACGTTTATTAGGGTAAAAAGTGTCAAAAATTACACTTTCGAGTACAAATGTAAGTTCAATTTTTAAAAATATAAATAAAAGAACTTTTAAATTTAAATAAAAAGTATATTTTTGCACTTCTAATAAAATTTTAGTTCAATGGCAACATATAATAAAAGAGGTTATAAATCACCAAAACCTGAAGTAGAAAAAGATCCTGCATTTGACACAAGTGTTGATGAAATTAATGTAAACGAAAATGAAAGCACCACTGCTGGCGTTTTTAATACGTTAGATGAAACCGCAAATAAAACAGAAGAGTGGGTAATAAAAAATCAAAAAGCGATTTTAGGAGTAATTGCAGCAGTTGCAATTGCTACTTTAGGATATATTTTATATGATAAATTTATTGCTACTCCAAGTCAAGAAGAAGCATTTAAAGAAATGAATCAAGCACAAATGTATTTTCAAAAAGCGGTTGACGCTACAGAAAAACAAGATTCTTTATTTAAATTATCTTTAAAAGGTGGTGAAGGTAAATTAGGTTTTGAAGGAATTATTTCTGAATATTCAGGTACAAAAGCAGCTAATTTAGCAGAATATTCTGCAGGTATGGCTTGTTTACATTTGAAAGACTTCAAAAAAGCAATAGTACATTTAGATAATTTTTCAACTAAAGAATTAAATTTACATGCTTTGGCTATTGGTGCAAAAGGGGATGCAAATGCAGAATTAAATAATAATGAAGAAGCGTTGAAATTATACGTTGAAGCAGCTAATGTAGATGATAATGATTTTATAACCCCAAGATTTTTATTAAAAGCAGCTAATATGGCCATTGTTTTAAAGAGAAATGATGAAGCTTTAGGTTATTTAAAAACGATAAAAGAAAAATACGAGACTTCACAAGAAGGAAGCACAGTAGATATTTTAATTGCTTCATTGGAAAAATAATGGCAACCGAAAATAAAAATTTATCTCAATACGATAAAAACACAATCCCAAACGCGAAAGATTTTCGGTTTGGGATTGTTGTTTCAGAATGGAATCATACTGTAACCGAAGGATTATACAATGGTGTGATTGCAGCTTTAACAGATTGTGGTGCCTTGTCTGAAAATATAAATCGTTGGAACGTCCCAGGAAGTTTTGAACTGATTTTTGGTGCCCGACAAATGCACGAAAAATTGGAGTTAGATGCTGTAATCGTTATTGGTTGCGTGATTAAAGGCGAAACCATGCATTTTGAATTTGTTTGCGAAGGTGTCACCCAAGGTATGAAAGATTTAAACTTATTGTACGATGTGCCTACTATTTTTTGTGTTTTAACAGATAATACTATGCAGCAATCTATCGATAGAAGTGGAGGAAAACACGGGAATAAAGGAGTAGAAGCAGCAATTGCAGCAATTAAAATGATAGATTTAAATCAACGATACTAAGCTTTATAAAGTTAATTAAAATTAAAATCACAGGTTTCCATTCGTGGTAATCTGTGATTTTTTATTTTTCACAGAATTATTTTGTTATTAACTTTTACAAATTTGTATTTTTTGAGATATAATAATAAGTTTTTAATTTCTTAAATTTGTAACATAACCAAAATAAAAAACAAAACAGATTAATGTCTGGAATTATTCAATTATTACCTGATCATGTAGCCAATCAAATTGCTGCTGGAGAAGTGGTGCAACGACCCGCTTCTGTGGTTAAAGAGTTGGTTGAAAACGCTGTTGATGCAAAGGCAACTGAAATTAAACTGATCGTTAAAGATGCTGGAAAAACGCTTATTCAAGTTATTGATAATGGCTTAGGAATGAATGTTACCGATGCACGGTTGTGTTTTGAGCGTCATGCTACTTCAAAAATTCGGCATGCGGAAGATTTGTTTGCCATACATACAAAAGGATTTCGAGGTGAAGCATTAGCATCCATTGCAGCAGTTGCTCACGTAGAATTAAAAACCAAACAAGATCAAGAAGAATTAGGTATTCATATCATCATTGAAGGTAGTAAAGTAATTACACAAGAGGTAGCTGTTTTACCAAAAGGCACCTCGTTTTTAGTAAAAAATCTATTTTTTAATATTCCTGCTCGTAGAAATTTTTTAAAATCAGATAATATCGAATTAAAACATATTATTGACGAGTTTGAACGTGTAGCTTTGGCTCATCCTACAATTAGCTTCACTATGATTAGTAATGGAAGTGAAGTGTTTCATTTGCCAAGCTCGAATTATCGTCAGCGAATTGTAAATATTTTCGGAGGGAAAACAAATGAAAAATTAGTTCCTGTAACGGAAGAAACTGAAATTTTGAAAATTACTGGTTTTGTAGGAAAGCCTGAATTTGCTAAGAAAAACAGATCAGAACAATTTTTTCTGGTGAATAATAGATTTATAAGAAGTCCATTTTTGCATCATGCTATTATGAATGCTTATGATGGTTTATTACGAGATAATAATCAACCCAGTTATTTCTTGTTTTTAGAAGTCCCACCTCACACTATTGACATCAACATTCATCCCACAAAAACAGAAGTAAAGTTTGATGATGAACAAGCGTTATATGCCATTTTACGTGCGACAGTAAAACATAGTTTAGGTATGTTTAATGTAGCACCAATATTGGATTTTGAGAGAGATGCTAACTTAGATGTTCCGTATGATTATAAAGATAAAACATTAGGTACACCAACTATACAGGTGGATCGTTCGTATAATCCTTTTGAAACAGAAAACGAGACAAAAAAATATTCAGGACCGTCTGTTTCTTTTTCAAAAAACACTCAAACTCAACCGCATTGGGAGAGTTTATATACCAATTTGAAGCAAGATGCGAGTGAGGTTTCAGTGGATACTTTTGAGACCGATTTAGTAGCTAGTAAATTATTTGATGATAAGCCTACAGAAAGTCATACATTACTATATCAATTCAATAGAAAATATATAATAAATAGCATCAAATCAGGATTATTAGTTATTCATCAAAATAGAGCGCATCAACGTATTTTATATGAACAATTTTTAACGAATATTACCATTCATCAAGCTTCAAGTCAGCAGTTGCTATTTCCTTTAGAAATTAAGTTTTCTAGAGATGAGATGCTGTATTTAAAAGCACTTCAACCCAATTTAGAAGGTATTGGTTTTGCTTTTGAAAAAATAGGAGTAGATGTGTTAATTATTTCGGGTTTACCTGCTCAAATTCCAGAATCCAATATAACGGAGATTTTACATGATTTGATTTATAATTTACAAGAAAATGTACCAGAAGATAGTTTTTCATTAAGTGATAGTATTTCTAAATTTATGGCAAAAAGTGTAGCAATAAAATCGGGAAAATATCTGAACACTATTGAATTGGAAAATATTGTAAATGGTTTATTTGCTTGTAAAGAGCCCAATGTTTCGCCGTTTCAAAAACCTGTTTTTATAACATTAACCGCAGAAGATTTAGATAAAAGATTTTAAGTATGTTCAATAATATGACACCGGTTGTAAAGCAACTATTAATAATAAATGTTTTGGTTTTTATATTGAGTCAGGCTATGCCTCAAAATTACGAAACGTTATCCTTGTTTTATTTCGAAAGTGAAAAGTTCCGATTTTGGCAACCTTTCACACACATGTTTATGCATGCGCCTATGCCAAATTTGATGCATATTTTATTTAATATGTTTGCATTGGTTTCTTTTGGTTCGGCTTTAGAACATTATTGGGGCGGAAAAAAGTTCTTGTTTTTTTACATTGCTTGTGGTTTAGGTGCCGCTTTTATTCAAACAGGTATGAATTATTATGAAATTCATCAAGTAATTAACGAATTAGGGCTGTCTGCTCAAGATATGCAAGTAATTTTTGATACGCCTTTAAGTGATGTTTTTAATTCCGCAGGTCAATCAACAGGAAAAGTTAGTCAAATATTAAATAATGTGAATTGCACACAAACACAATTCGATAAATTATCTTTAATGTATGGCAACTGTGTAGGTGCTTCGGGTGCCATTTATGGATTATTAGTTGCATTTGCTTTCATGTTTCCAATGGCGGAATTAATGATGATGTTTATTCCTGTGCCAATTAAAGCAAAGTTTTTTGTGCCAATAATTGTAGGTTTAGATTTGTTTTCAGGCGTAACTGGTTTTTCAATTTTTTCTGGAGGTGGAAATATTGCTCATTTTGCCCACATTGGTGGTGCATTAACAGGTTTTATCTTAATGATGCTATGGCGAAACAATAAGTTTACGCACACAAGATGGAATTAGGTAGAAAAGTAAAAAGTAAAAAGTAAAAAGTAAAAAGTGAGGCGTTAGATGAGTATTTTAAACGAAATAAAACAACAATACAAAACAGGTGATGTTTCTCAAAAGTTAATTTTTATTAATATTTTGGTGTTCATGGTTTGTGCTTTGTGTTTTAGTTTTGTTTCAAATCAGTTTCAATATCCAAATTGGTTGGCTTTGTCTTCTAATTATAAAGATGTTTTATGGTTTCCGTGGACTTTATTTACTTATGGGTTTTTGCATTCCGAACCCATTCATTTATTGTTTAATCTGATTTTTTTGTATTACATAAGTACCTTGTTTTATACTTTTTTTACGACCAGACAGTTTTTAACCGTTTATTTTTTTGGTAGTTTTTTTGCAGGATTAATTTTTGTAGCTTACGGATGTTTATTTCATTATACTAATTTAATAGTTGGCGCCAGTGCATCTATAATGGCTCTTTTTATGGCTGTTGCTACATTTGCACCAAATTATTCTTTACGATTACCATTAATTGGTTATTTAAAAATTTGGCATATAGCAGTAGTCTATATTTTAATTGATCTTGCTCAATTATTAACTGAAAATACGGGTGGTCATATTGCACATTTGTCTGGTAGTTTGGTCGGTTTTGTTTTTGCAGTGTTGATGAAAAAAGGAATCGATATAAGTGCTATTTTTATAATAAAAAAGAAAAAAAACAGTACATTTAAAAAAGTATATAAAAACAAGCCCATAAAAAAGTATCAATCTGTTCGTGTATCGGATGTAAATTTCAAACAAAGACAAATTGATGAAATACTCGAAAAAATTAGCAAATCGGGGTATGAAAGTTTAACCAAAGAAGAAAAAGAATTTCTTTTTGCAGCCAATAAATAGATGCTAAAAAAAATGTCATTTATTTCTAAAACCATGTTGTTTTTTAATGTAGTAGTTGCTATTATTACATTAATGGCTTATTTATTGCCGTTTTTAGCACCTAAATGGTTCCCTTTTTTGAGTGTATTAAGTTTGTTTTTACCTTTTTTCTTGGTAGTGAATATATTGTTTTTTATGTATTGGTTGATTCAATTTAAAAAATATATTTTTGTGTCTGGATTGGTGTTGCTTTTAGGAATTACATTTATAAATAAGTTTTATAATTTAAAACCAACCGAATTACCAAAATCGGAAAATGAGTTTTCAATTATGAGTTATAATGTTCGTTTGTTCAATAAATTTAATTGGTACAAAAAAGCGAATATTCCTAACAAAATAGCTGAATTGGTTAGCGAAAAAAATCCAGATATTTTATGTATCCAAGAGTATTCGAATTTAGAAAAAACAAAATTTTCGAATTATAAATACCAACATGTTTTCAAAGAGGGCGAAAATATTATAGTAGGAAATGCTATTTTTTCTAAATTTAAAATTATAGATAAAGGCGTTATTAATTTTCCAAATTCTACAAATAATGCGGTTTATGCAGATATTGTCAAAGGGAAGGATACCTTACGAATTTATAGCATGCACTTGCAATCTATAAAAATTAGTACCGATATTGAAGAAGAGGAAATTCAGAAAATGAATGAATCTAAAACCAAATATATTTTTAGAAAAATTAGCGATGCGTTTACAAAGCAACAGGAACAAGCTTTACTGTTAAAAAAGCATTACGCTAATTGTAAATACAAAAAAATTATTTGTGGCGACATGAATAACAGTGCCTTTTCTTTTGTATATAGAACCATAAAAGGATCCATGCAAGACGCTTTCGAATCAAATGGAGAAGGCTTTGGTAAAACCTATAATTTTAAATATTATCCGGCTCGTATTGACTATATTTTTGCAGATAAAACCATTCAAATAAAAAGTTTTGAAACTTTAAATGATTTTTATAACAGCGATCATTTTCCTTTAATTTCAAGGTTAGAAATTAAATAATATCCAAATCATATTTATTTAAAAGACCACTTAAATTTTCATTTGAAAATTTAGTTTTGCCTAGTTTATTATTTTCAGGATCTATTGAAAAATGAATCGCAGTACTGAAATCTGTTTTTTCTAAATTAGTGGCATCAAAAATAGACTTAGATAAATCGCAATTTTCAAATTTAACGCCAGTAAGAGTTGCATTTGAAAAGTCTACATCAATGATTTTGGAATCTTTAAATTTTGAGTTTTTTAAGGTCATTTTGAAAAATGAACATACTTGTAACATACAAGAATCGAAGGAAACTTCAAATAAAAAGTCATTACAATATTCAAACTGCATACCTAAAAGGGTACATTCCAGAAAAGTTACTTCTTTGAAAGAAGTTTGACTGATAATTGGTGCTTCAAAATTACAATTAATAAACTCACAGTTTGTAAATACACTTTTTGAAAGCGTTGTTTTAATAAAAGTACAGGAATCAAAAATACAAGTATCGTATTCTGCAGTTTCAAATAATTCGTTTGAATAATTTATTTTACTATACGTGCCATCAATAATTAGTTTCATAAGATATTAAAAATTATTTTATTTTTCTTCTGCTTTTTTTCTTTCCATTATCCATTCATTTAATCGCTTTCCATATTTAGATTTGGCTACTTTAGGAACTAACATTTTATTGATAGTGTCTAATAATTTTAAATTCGCATCTGGGATTTCACTTAAAGCGATATAAGGTGATACTTCGTATTTTGGATTAATTAGTGCGAAATTAGCCGTATATAAATATTTTCTAATGGTTAATTTATCGCGTTTGTTTTGAATTTCTTCTGTTACTGTTGCGTTGTTTGCGGTTTTGTTTTTTAATTCTTTTTCTAATAAATCTAACTTTTCGTCATTTAATTTTGACTTAATTTTTAAGAATTTTTCATATACTTTTTGATTTTCTGAACCTGAAATTTTAGCATTGGCGTAAAAACCTTGCAATGTAGTTTCTATTTTCATTTTACCTGGTTCTGCAAAAAATGGAATACTATTGTCGATAGATTCGGTAGTTCCTCTATCTAAAGATAAATATAACATTTGAGGTTCATCTAATTGAAATTTGGTTTCAAAATTAGATTTTCCAGATATTATAATACTATCTAAAATTACTAAATTGGTATCATTAAGCTTATGAATGTATAGTTTTCCTTTTTTTAACCCTTCTACACTTCCAGATATTTCTAAATTTCCAGTTTTATTGCTTTCTGTTTTACTACAAGCTACTAAAAGGGTAACTAAAAGTATTGTAACTATTTTTTTCATTTTAAAGGTGTTGTTTTCAATTTTTATGATTTGCAAAGAAAATAAAAAAATCCTCAAATTAATAGTTATTTGAGGATTTTATATTAGTTCTTCCAATTTAATTAGCCTTTTAACCAAGCATTTTTGATAGCTTCTTTTGTTTTATCGGTCGCTATATAACCTGATTTTTCTTCTTTAGGCAAATTAATTTTACCTTTTAAAACTAAGTCTTTACCATCTCTAGTTACAGTTACTGAAATAGCATCGCCGTCTTTCCAAGATTCACTTGACATAAGTAAATCGTAAATAGTATCTAAATTATATTCTTTGTCATTAAATGCTTTTAAAACATCATTACCTTGAATTCCTAAAGTGGTCATAAAAACGTTATTGCTAACATCTTCTAAGGCTTTAATTTGTTTTGTAGCTCTATCAACTGTAATTAATGGCGTTCTTCCGTCTTTCAGAAAAGGATTTCCTGTTGCGATGGTTATCCCTTTTGTAACACCCATTTTAGCAAAAAATACTTCGTAAGGAATTGGTGTTTCACCCGCCACATAGGTATTTAAAAATTCTCCAATTTGCGGGTAGGTAATTCGAGTAATTGTTGCAAATAATTCTTCATCTTTAAAGGGTTTGTTGCTTCCAAATTCATTAGATAAATCTTGCATTAAACTAAGAATTCCTCTTTGTCCGTTGCTTAATTCTCTCATTTGAATATCAATACACATAGCAATTAAAGCGCCTTTTTGATATACATTTAGGTATTGGTCTTTATAAGGTTGTTCCAAAACGTTTTTACTCATTTTTGTAAAACTCATTTTGTCATTCATAGCATTTGCTTCTTCTATTTTTCCATTCATTCTTTTGTAGAAATCTTCTTCCGAAATTAAGCCTTGATTTACTTGAAATAAATTTGCAAAATATTCGGTAATTCCTTCATACATCCATAAATGTTCCGACATTTGAGGTTTGTTGAAATCAAAATAATGAATTTCTCTTGAATGCACACTTAACGGCGTTACAATATGAAAAAACTCATGAGAAACCACATCTTTTAATTGTTCTTGTAGCGCTTCTAAAGGCATCATTTCTGGCATCACAACAGTTGTTGACGTCATATGTTCTAAAGCACCAAATCCTTTCGCGTCTTTTGCAGCCATATCTGAAAGATATAACAAAACGGTATATTTTTTATTGGCGTTAAATTTACCTAAGAATTTTTTTTGCGCTCTCATAAACTTTTCAGTCTCTGGTGTAATATCAGCCGCTTTATACTTCCCATTTGGAGAATAAACACTGATTACAATATCCATACCTTCCACATTAAACGCTGTATAATCTGGTTTAGAATACATTATTGGATTGTCTACTAAAGCGCCATATCTTTCTGCGGTAAAAACATCAACTTCATTACTTGGATTGGAATCAACTAATGAAGTCGCCCCCCATAAAGTTGCAGGATGTTTTACTTCTACCGAGTAAGGTATTTCAGATTTTCCTTCAAAATAACCAACAAAAGCGTGTGTGTTAAGCATAAAATTTTCTCCAGCTTTAATGTTTGTTCCAGCAGGTGAAAATATATCTTCACTTTCGCCAAAACCAGCTCCGCCTTCTGTATCAAATGTATCACTAACGTTATAGGTTACTTTGGCCAATTTAGTTGCTTCATAAATCGTATACGAATTCTCATCCATTTTAGCGATTTTTAAAGGATTTCCTTTATGATCAAAAGCTTTAACATTATCCACAAATCTTCCATAATTGTCTTCAGAATAGGTCCCTGGAACAATTTTTGGAATATGAAATGTAGTGGTTTCAGTTGTTATTGTTGGATTACTTATTGTAACTTTTACTTTGTCGTCAGTTACATTTACTAAATCGATACTAACAGATACGTCATTTTTTGTTGCATTAGTAATGTTAGACGTTTTGCAACTCATTAAAAAAATGGCGCAACTAAGGGTAAGTACTACTTTTTTCATTTTTATATTGTTTTTTCTACAGAATTAGTAGTTAAAAGTTTAAAATTGTTACAAAAAAAATCCTGTCGTGATTCTAGTCAGACAGGATTTTTATTAATCGAATTTATTTTTAAAATAATATTTGCTATCTAAATCGTCAATGTCGTCATCTAAAACATTGGTTTTAAATGCTTTTGGTTTGGGTTTTCCTGCAGCAACTTTCTTTTTCCAAAGTTCAAAATTCTCTTTAGAAAGTTTTTTTCGCATAATTTCGGTTACTTCGCTTTCGGAAATGCCAAATTCTTCTTTAATAACTTCAAAAGGTTTTTTTTCCTCCTGAGCCATACTAATTACACGTTCTGTTTCTTCGTAATTTAGTTCAATCTTTTTACTTTTTTTCATTAGTGAAAAGCATAATTTGTTAATTATTTTATCTTATTTTTAATTTATTATTCAATATTAATAAAAAAAATATTTTGAAACAAAAAATGGGTGTTTTTTTTTAAATTATTTTTCTGAAAGTTAAATTTATTCTTGGATTTTTTGGTTTAGTGGCTTTTGGAATTTGATGTTTATAATGTAATTGAGCGCCATTTCTCATTACTAACAAGCTACCATGTTCTAATAATAAAGACTGTTTGAACTCTTTTTTTGTATGGTGCTTTATTTGAAACATTCTTGCTTCTCCAAAACTTACGGAGGCGATAATAGGGTCTCTTCCTAATTCTTTTTCATTATCGGCATGCCAGCCGTTGCTGTCTTTTTCGTTTCTATATAAATTTAATAATATGGTTGTAAAGTGTTCATTTATAGTATTTTCAACTGCGTCTTTTATGAAGGTAAGTGTGGTGTTAAGTGGATGTGGATGCATAACAATATTTGAATATCCGTAGGATTTTCCTTCATTACCATAAAGAGCTGTTAATCTGGGTTGGGCTATTTTTTTTCCAAAAATGGTAATATCATCTTGTTGCCAAGCTATTTCTTTAGATAGCGTTTCTAAAAATAAATCGGCATTTTCTTTAGAGAAAAAATTTGGATAATAAATAAACTCGGCATCCGGTAAATTTAAATAAATGGGTTCTTTGTTAAATAAATCAAGCATAAAAAAAAGCGATGAATTCACCGCTAATTTATTGTTATTTTTTTGATATTAGTGTTCCTTTTTTGAAAAATTAAGATTCATTATTATTATAGCTAAAATAATTAATAGTATTCCACACCATTGCCAAACAACAACTTTTTCATTTAAAATTAGGAAAGCCATTAGTACAGAAACGGGTAATTCTAATGAAGCAACGATACTGCCTAAGCCCAAACCTGTTTTTGGAAAACCTGTATTTAATAATATAGGTGGAATTATGGTTCCAAAAAGCGCTAAAAATAAGCCGTAATTTTTGAAAATTTCAATATTTAATGAACCAACTTGTGTCACTGCCGAAAAAGCAAACACAATTACTGCACCTCCTAAAAGCATAAATAAACTTCGTTTTGCAGAAGAAATTTCTAAGGCTACTTTATTTGCCGTAAACATGGTTGTGGTGAATGATGCTGCTGCTAACATTCCCCAGAAAACGCCTGTCCAATCTAATTGAATGGTAAATTCGTATAATTTTGTGGCTAAAAAAGTTCCAAATAAAACAATACTTACCGAAATTATCTTTTGAGTAGAAGGTCGTTTTTTATCTAAAATCCATTCTAATAAGACGCCCATCCAAACGGTTTGCATAAGAAGTACAATAGCAATTGAAACATCAATATATTTTACACATAAATAATAAAACACACTTGTCATTCCTAATGAAGTTCCTGCAACCATTAGTTGAAAAATATTTTTTGAGCTGGCTTTTTGAGTTTTTTCTTTATTAACTATTTTTTGGAATAAATTGATGAATAGCACGCCAAGTATTCCGTAGATAAATTGGGAAGAAGTTACTTCAGCCGTTGTGTAACCGTCTTTATAGGCTAATTTAACAAACGTAGCTAACATTCCGTAACTCGTTGCGCCTAAGGCTACAAGGAAAACACCTTTTAATATGTTGTTTTTCATTTTTCTTTTAAAAGCTACTAAGGTAGTTAGAATTTATGCATTTATTTTTTTTCGTCTTCAACTAAATCTTTAAGATGGATTCGAAGTGCATTTACGGATATGCTAATTTCCCAAAATGAGATCCCCAATGAAATAAGTAACGATAATAAACTGATGCCAAAAATATAAATTCCGATAGTTTCATAATTTAAAAACAGTAAAAACATCGCAAAAACGGATAAAAACAAACACAATACCCCAAAAAGTTGCATGTATCTAATCAATGTGATTCTTTGGTTTAGGTTTTTTATCTCCACTAAAATAGATTTGTTTTGGTCTTGATCGTAGTTTTTCTTTAAACTTCGTACAATCTGCGCAATGGTTAAAAATCTATTAGTGTAGGCCAATAATATTAGTGATGTAGCAGAAAATAATAAAGCGGGTGTTTCAATGGAAAGATTCATTGGATGAAATTTTAAATTATAAAGTTTAAAGATACTTTTTTTATCTAAAACATTGTGTAACTTTTATTTCGTTTTTTCGTCTTACAAGTAATAAAATTCAAATATATATTTCTCATGAATAAAGGTATACTAAATTTCTTGTTTTCTACTTGTTTTGTGTTTTTTGCTTTTGCTCAAGATACCACAAAAGTAAAAAAAGAAGATATTCAAAAAGAAAATCAGATTGAAGAAGTAAAAATTATAAAACAAAAAAAAGCCATTGAACAAAAACCAGATCGAACTATATTTAATATTTCGGATCAACCGAATTTAAACGCGGGTACCTTAATGGAAACCATTAAGCAATTGCCAGGTTTAATATCTTCAGATGTGGCTGGAATGATGTATCAAGGTAAACAATTAGAAGTTTTTTTAGATGGAAGGCCTTTAAATATTTCAAGTGCAGAATTGAATTCATTTTTAGAGGGAATGCCTGCAAATTCTGTTGAACGAATTGAAGTAATAACGCAACCAGGAGCAGAATTTCCTGCCACATCAGGTGGTGCGATATTAAATATTATTACAAATAAAAATGCAAAAAAATATTTAAGTGCTACTTATACCAGTAGTTCTGCTTTTAATACATACGATACTACTCGATTAAGAACGTATAATAGCGTATTATTAAATGCTAAGAATAAATATTTTGGTTGGCAATTAAATTTTGGTCAAAATTATAGAGAAAATGCCACTTGGTCTGAGTTTTTAAATACTAGTTCTAACACTATTTTATCAAAGGTACAAAGTGATAAAGTGAACCGATCACAATTTTTAAAATCAGGGATTACATTTGATATTAATAAAGACAGGTTGTTGTTGAATTATGATATTAACCTCGCAAATAGTAATAGTGAAACAGAAGGTTTTGGTTTAGGATTTGTTACTTCTGATAAAGGTAAATCACATAATACGCGTCAAGATGCAACTATAACGTATCAGAAAAGATTTGATGATAAAAGTCAAAAATTAGATTTTGTTTTTAATTATAACAATAATAAAAATGATTTCAATTTGTTTTCAAACGTTTTTAGAAATGCAGTTTTGGATAATTTTTCGAACCAAAATTATTACAACGGAAAATTTGACTATTCACAAGGCTTAAAAATTTTAGATGAAGGAAAAGTTAGTTTTGGAGCCCTGTATGAAAAACTTCTTTTTGAAGCCGAAAATTTTGGAAGCATAAATTTAGACTATCAAAGAACAACGGCTGCTACTTATTTGGAATTTCAAGCGAAATACAATAAGTTCGATTTTATTTTAGGTTCCAGAGCTGAAAAATATGAAATTAATGGCAAAACCACTACGGGTAATTTAATTCCGTTTGACCAATTTAGATGGTTTCCAAATGCTACTGTACAATATAATCTTTCGCCTCAAATTTTCTTAAATATGAATTATAATAAGAAAATCACATTGCCATCCACTTCTGCTTTAAATCCAAACAATACCACTTATCAAAATCAAAATTTAACTACGGTTGGAAATCCAAATTTACAACCTACAATTTTTGATAATTTTGAATTTAAAATTAGTGCTTTTGATTATGCTTATATTGGGTACAACTTAAGTAGTGCGAAAAATCAAGTGGTACAACAAGTAAGTTTAAATGGTAATTTAGTACAAAGCACCAATTTTAATGTTTCGGAAGTTAAAATTCATAATTTTAATTTCGCACTTCCTTTGCCTTATATGCTATTTACAAAAGGATTAAAAGAAACTATGAAATTTGATTTTAATCCAGATAAAATCAACTTTTTATACCTTTATACAGGATATCAACTACATCAAATTCCTAATGTAGCTACAAAAGGTTTTTGGAATTTAAATTTAATGTCCCAAATCATCTTACCAAAAGATATAAAATTTATAACCGAATTTGGATTCATCACTTCAGGTGGAAATTACTTTTATTTCGTGGCCGATAAACCATTTAATAATTATTTAGATATGACGTTTAGCAAGAAGTTTCTAAATGATCAATTAACGGTTACTATTTTCGGCGATGATATTTTTAATATGAATAGAAGCTTATTCCGACCAATAAATGATCCGTTGTTATCTTACAATAAGAATGATACTAGAAAATTTGGCTTTACCATAAATTACAAATTACCAACAAAAAATAAGGCAGCAAAAATAGAACAAAACATACTCAAAGACGAAAAAAAGGAAGAAGGAACCGTTATTGGGAATTAATTTTTTTGTCAAGTAATAAAGATAACTTTTTCGCACCAATTTCATTTAAATGATCCGCATCATGAAAGTCGGATGTAATAAATTTGTTTGAGTTCAACAGATTGATGTAGTCA
>RDXY01000023.1 GCA_004293045.1 Flavobacteriia bacterium
TCACCAAACCCGAATAAAGGTGTTTTTTCAATACAATTATCTGAAGTTATGGATAACTATTCTGTTATAATTATTGATGCACTAGGAAGAGAAATTTTTAATGCAGAATATAATCAGACAGCAGATTTAGTTCAAAATATTGAATTAGATAATACGTTGAGTGGTATGTATTTTGTAACAATTCAAAGTAAAGGCGCGCAAATAACGAAAAAAATAATTATAGAGTAATTTTATAATTTTATAAATTTCAAAAAACAGTTGAGAGTTTACTTTTAACTGTTTTTTATTACATCATAAGATCATCGAAAATATTTTTTCGTAAATAAAAAATAGTTAAAAAATTGTAACATTTTTTCAATTTATCGACTACTATTAATATTAATTAACTTTATCTAAAATTAAAATGAAAAAAATTATTTTATCCTTAGTTGCTGGAATTATGCTTATGCCAATGAGTGTAAAAGCAGATGAAGGTATGTGGTTTTTAATGTTCATTGAACGTTTAAATCACCGCGATATGCAAAAAATGGGTTTACAATTAACCCCACAAGAAATTTACAGCATTAACAATCACAGTTTAAAAGATGCTATTGTGCAGTTCAACGGGGGTTGTACAGCAGAATTAATTTCAAAAGATGGTTTAGTATTAACCAATCACCACTGTGGATATGATGCGATAGCGGAATTATCTACTGCAGAAAAAAATTATTTAAAAGAAGGATATTGGGCAGCAAATAGAAAAGAAGAATTAAAACCGTCCAGTTTATTTGTACGTTTCTTCGTTCGTATGGACGATTGTTCAAAAAGAATTTTAGCAGTGGTAACGCCAGGAATGAGCGAGGCTGAAAGAGAAAAAGCAATCAATCAAGAAATTGCTAAAATTGAAAAAGAAAACAATGAAGGAGGAAAGTATACCGTTTCGGTACGTCCATTTTTCCAAGGAAATGAATATTACTATTTCGTATATCAAGATTATAAAGATGTTCGTTTAGTAGGAACGCCACCAGAAAGTTTAGGTAAATTTGGTGGAGATACAGATAACTGGGAATGGCCTCGTCATACTGCTGATTTCTCTATGTTTAGAATTTATGCAGACGCTAACGGAAATCCTGCAGAATATTCAGTAAACAATGTTCCGTTAAACCCTAAACATCATTTACCTGTTAATCTAAGTGGAGTAAAAGAAAACGATTTTGCTATGATTTTAGGATATCCTGGTCGTACAAATCGTTGGATGCCTGCTGGTGGAATTGAGCAAAATGTAAAATTTGCTTACCCAGCTTGGGTAGAAGGTTCTAAAACTGGAATGGACAATATGAAAAAATATATGGTTCAATCTGATGCTTTAAATTTAGTGTACGCATCTAAGTTTGCAGGTGTTGCAAATTACTGGAAAAACCGTCAAGGTATGATAGATGCTTTAACAAAATTCGGTACAGCAAAATCTAAAGCTGCACAAGAGGCTAAATTTAATGCTTGGGCAAATCAACCTGCTAATCAAGCTAAATATGGTACTGTTGTAGCTACAATAAATAAATATTATGATATGACGAATGAAAAATCACGTCATGATAATTATCTGCAACAGTTATTTAGAACATCAGCATTTGGTACAATAAGCAGATCTTTAGGAAGACAATTAGAAATGTATACTAAAGCGGATGCCGCTAAACGTGCCGAAATGGCTCCAGCTATTGAAGAAATGGCAAATGAAATGTTTAAGGAATTACATATTCCTGCTGAAAAAGATATCTTAGCTGCTCAACTGGCTTTATATGCTAAAAAAGCAGGTTATACTTTAGCGCCAACTGTTGAAAAATTAGCAAAAGAAAACAATGGTGATTTTACAAATTATGTAGCTGCTGCTTTTGATGCAAGTATTTTTACTTCAATTGAAAAAATTAAGGCCTATTTAGCTAATCCTAACGATGTAACTTTAACAAGCGATCCTTTATATGTTTTATCAAATGATTTAACAGCACATATTGGTAAAAGAAGTGACGAGTTAATGAAAGCGCAAAACGATTTTGGAGCCGCTTTCCGTTTATTAGTAGAAGGTTTAAGAGAATCTAAAATTGGGACTACTTTATATCCAGATGCCAATTCCACATTACGTTTAACGTATGGAAAAGTTCGTTCGTTACCAGCTGATAAAAGAAACGATGCTACTATAAATAACTATACTACTTTAGCCGGACAAGTTAAAAAATACAAAAAAGGGGATTTAGAATTTGATTTACCTTCAAAAGTATTAGACATGAATGCTAAAAAAGAATTCGGTCGTTATGCAGATAAAGATGGTTCATTACACGTTTGTTTCTTAACAGACAATGATATTACAGGTGGAAATTCTGGTTCTCCAGTATTAAACGGAAAAGGGGAATTAATCGGTTTGGCTTTTGATGGAAACATTGAAGCTATGGCTGGAGATGTTATTTTCGACCAAAAGTTACAAAGAACAATTAACGTAGACATTCGTTATGTACTTTGGGTAATCGAAAATTTCTCAGGTGCCAAACACATTGTAGATGAAATGACTTTAGTAAAATAATTTACATAAGTATACAAATAAAAAAAGAGTCTCGAGAAATCGGGACTCTTTTTGGTTATAAATATTATAAATTATCAATTTCCTCTTGAACCATTTCCCAATCCTCAAGAAGTTTGTCTAATTCTGCTTTTTTCTTGTTGTATGCTGTAAAAAAAGAAGCATTTTCCAGGTGCTTGTCGTAATTAGAAGCCAATTCTTTATCGTCGTTTTGAATATCAATTTCTAATTGTTTAATCTGACTTTCAATTTTAGACAATCTATTTTGTAACGATTTGTTTTTCTTTTGATCTTCGTAGGAAGCTTTGGAATTTTGATTTAAAGTAGTTTCTTTTTTATCAATATCCTTTTTTTCCACTTCACGCATGTTTTCTAGATTGCGTTGTTCTAAAAAGTAATTGATATCGCCTAAGTATTCTTTAATTTTTTGGTCTTTAAATTCGTATACTAAATTAGACATGTCTTGTAAAAAATCTCTATCGTGCGAAACAAGTAGGAGTGTGCCCTCATATTTTTGAAGTGCCGCTTTTAAAACATTTTTCGATTTAATGTCTAAGTGATTTGTGGGCTCATCCATTACCAAAACGTTAATGGGCTGCAATAATAATTTACATAAAGCCAAACGATTTCTTTCCCCTCCAGAGAGTACTTTTACTTTTTTCTCTACATCATCACCGCGAAACAAAAACGAGCCCAACATGTCTCTTACTTTTGCTCTATTGGTGTCCGTTGCGGCATCTTCCATGGTTTGCAATAATGTAATTTCTCCATCTAAATACTCTGCCTGATTTTGTGCAAAATAGCCCACTTGAACATTATGACCTAATTTTATGGAACCTTCAAACTCAAATTCGTTCACTATGGCTTTTATAAAAGTCGATTTTCCTTGGCCATTCTGACCTACAAATGCAATTTTACTACCGCGTTCTACTAAAAGTGAAATGTCTTTTAATATCGTATTGTCTCCGTAGGCTTTTGTTACGTGTTCGGCTTCGATAACTACTCTTCCAGGCACTTTTGAAACGGGAAACGAAATATTCATGACGGAATTGTCGTCTTCATCCACTTCAATTCGTTCTACTTTATCCAATTTTTTTATTAATGATTGCGCCATTGAGGCTTTAGAAGCTTTGGCTCTAAATTTTTCAATTAATTTTTCGGTTTCTTCAATCTTCTTGGCTTGATTTTTTTGAGTCGCCAATTGTTTTTCACGAATTTCATGACGTAATTCTAAATATTGCGAATACGGTTTATTAAAATCGTAGGCTTTTCCTAATGAAATTTCTATTGTACGATTCGTAACATTGTCTAAAAACATTTTATCGTGCGATACAATAACTACTACTCCAGGATAATTTCGTAAAAAACTTTCCAACCAAATGATACTTTCTATATCCAAGTGATTGGTAGGTTCATCTAATAAGAGAATATCGTTGGCTTGAAGCAATAGTTTTGCTAATTCGATACGCATGCGCCAACCACCTGAAAACGTTTCTGTTTGGTTGTTAAAAACGTCTCTTTTAAATCCTAAACCTAATAATATTTTTTCGGTGTCACCCACATAATTATAACCACCTAACAGTTCAAATCTATGTGTATAATCGGACAAATCTTCTATAATTTGAGAATAGGCTTCACTTTCGTAATCGGTTCTAGTTATTAATTGATGATTGATTTCTTCTAGCTTTTTCTCTACTTCTTTAATATCAGTAAACGCTTGATACGCTTCTTCTAAAACCGTTCTTCCAGCTTCAAAATCGATATCTTGTCGTAAAAATCCAATTCTTACTTCTTTTTCAGTAGCAATTTGCCCCGAATCGGGTTTAAAATCGCCAGCTAAAATTTTCAACATGGTTGATTTTCCTGCACCATTTTTACCTACTAAACCCACTCTGTCGCCAGCGCCCATTCTAAAAGTAACTTCTTCAAATAAATACGTTCCACCAAAGGAAACGGAAAGATTATGTATATTCAGCATGTTTTTTTCTAATAAGGTGCAAAAGTACTATACTTATTCTACCTTTACATCAAAATTAGTAAAATGTTTGGTAAAGGATCTAAAATTTATGCAATGGTTGTTGGTTGTTGCCCAAAATGTCATGAAGAAAGCATGTATTTAGACGCAAACCCTTTTAACATTATGAAAATTTATGCCATGCACGAAAAGTGTTCGCACTGTAAACTGGTATATCAAATTGAGCCTTCTTTCTTTTTTGGTGCCATGTTTGTGAGTTATGGACTTGGTGTTTTGATTGGAATAATTACTTTTTTAGTTTCGCATTTTGTGTTTCAAGTCAATTTAAAAACAGCTTTTATTTCAATAGTTGTCGCTTTAATTTTAAGTAATACCCTAATTATGAGGTGGTCAAGAAATATTTGGATTAATATTTTTGTACACTTTGATAAAAATTGGGAAGAAAAACTAGCTAAATAATTTTTTGTATATTCTTTCTATAGAAATTTCATTATCTAATTCGGTTTTGTTTTCTATATATTGAAATAACTTATCGGATAAATAAGGTGCGAAAAGTACACCTCTCGTTCCCATACCATTTAAAATAAATAGGTTGTTGTGTTTGTAGTGTTTTCCTAAAAGTGGTCTTCTGTCTTTAACGGTTGGGCGAACACCTGCTAAATGTTCGATGATTTCAAAATCACAATTTAGTAGTTCTTTTAAATTTGTTACTAATTCTAATTTAGCTTCTTCTGTTTTTTGGTTGGTTTTGTCTTCCCAATTATAAGTGGCACCTACTTTATACAAGTCGTTTCCTAAAGGTAAAATCCAAATACTGGAATTTATGATTTCATTTAATTTTAGATTTTCGGATTTAATAATTAAAAGTTCTCCTTTTGTGCCATCCAAAGGTAAATTATTAAAATAGGGATTGTTATGTAAACCAAAACCTTCAGCAAATACAATTTGTTTGGCTCTAATAGCATTATATTCTACATAATTATCTTTAATTACTAACTTAGAATAATCAAAAGTTTCTTCTAAATAGCCATTTTCTGTTACTAAATAATTGGTATAGGATTTTTTAAATTTAGCAGTATCTAAAAAACCGGTTTCATGTACTTTTCCAAATTTATAATTACTAAGTATGGCTTCGTTATTTAAAGTTTCTAATTCGCTACTTAAATAACTGGATAAATTGGGCTTATCTGAAGCAGCAAACCAATTATTTTGTTCTTCTATGTTATTCAGTTTGCGCAATAATGGAATTTCATATAAAAATGGAGTATGTAATTTTTTTTCTAAATTTTTATAAAATGGAATTGAAATGTTTAATTGAGCTTCTGCTTCCCATATTTTTGTAAATCGTTTTAAGACTATTGGATTGTATAAACCACCCGCTATTGTAGTTGAATTTTGAGAGGTATCATTTAGCACGATAATTTTTTTATGGTGTAACAAACACGTTTCTGCAAAACAAATTCCTGCTAAACCAGAACCAACAATAAGATAATCAACTTCCATTTTGTTTTAATATAGTGCTACAAATTTACTTAAAATTGTATTGCTGTTTTAGATATTTGTATAAAAAAAACTCTTACCGAAGCAAGAGTTTTTTTTAGTATTGGAGAAATATTTTAATTAGTAATTCCACATATCTAATTCGAAATTACGTATTTTTTCTTTTACTCTTTCTGATTCTAATAATTGCATTTGAGAGTTTTCTTTCATGTAATCTTTTATCTCTCTATCCCCGTATACATTTTCTTCCAAGTATATTACGGCATTAAAACGACGTGAATTTAACAAGTGGTCAAACGTAAATGGCATGGCCGAGTTTTTCTCATTGAATGCTTTAGCAGCATGTAATACATCTCTTGAAGCAGGAAAATAAATCCAAAACAACTCAATAGGGGCGTCATTTTTATTTTCTTCTTTGTTTTTAGTGAAAACATCTGGTACTAGAGGACAAATACCTTGTAATCTGTATTTTAATTCCCCTTGACGCTTGTCAAAATACCAGAAACCCTTGATTTTATATCCTTTTACATCTGAAGCTTCTATTGTTGATTTAACAATAAATTCATCTGATATAGCATCTCCATCATTTTTTTGTTTAAAACCTTCATTAGTTGTGTCAATTGATATTCTTGCTTTTTCAATATCTTCCTTGGTTTTTTTTGATGTAAAATAACCTGAATCATACACCTCAGTAATTTTACCGTCCTCTATCCCTTTCATTAGTACTTCAAAAAGTGGTTTCCTTTCTGAACCTAAGTCTTTAGAATCGTCTACTGGATAATACATTGGGTAATTTACTCTTTGGTCCACATCTATAAGTTCCCAAACGGTTTTTCCCATAAACACATCTCTATCTCCAATGTAGCCATAAGGTAAAGGTTTGTCGTTGTCTGCATTTTTTTCTGCTTCGGTTTTTTTACCGATTTCTGCAGGTGTTTTTGCATTTAGTAAATTAGATTGTGCAAACGAAAGTGTGCTCAAACTAAATACAGCTACTAATAAAAAATTTCTCCAATTCATTTTTTTATTTTATTTAAATTATTGTATTTCGAATGTACAAGGCGAAACATTTAAAGCACTTTGATTAATACCAACATACTTAACTTTAATTTGTGATATAGAAATTACATCACCTTTTCCAGCTTTTTTGATTGCTGAAATGGCTTGTGCATTCATTTTGTTTCCTTGAACTACAACAGTTGGTTGTCCAGGAACTTTAATGTTAAATTGTGTAACATTAATCGTAACTGGGAAATCAAAATCTTCTAAAGTTGCCGAAACAGTACATACTTCTAAGTTTGATTTTGGTCCTTTAGGAGAAACATCACCTCTGATTTTACCTGTAGGAGCAGGAATACCTTTAATTGTAAACGTTTGTTTACTTGAAAAAGTACCGCCTCCGTTAGGTAATGTAGCCGAAACATTAATGGTTACTTCTTTACCTTGTCCTGGATTTAAAACATATTGTCCAGGTTTTCCTGAAGCTCTCATTCCAGGAGCACTTGCTTTAACATCACTTGAAGGAATACCAGGAACAGATACCGAAATTGGGTTATCTACCCCTCTGTATACTACATTCATTTTATCTGCAGAAACAATAGCTTGATTTGGTTTTGGTACTACTACGTAGTTACCTTTAATTGGTAATTTTACAATTTTTCCATTTTCATCGAAATTGAAAGAACCTGTAATCTCTTTTTCACCAACACTTCCAGCACCAAAAGAGAATTTTGCTTGACCTGCTTCTGCTTTCACAGATTGACCATTTACAATTACTGATTTTGCTACTAAATTTGGATCAAACTTTCCTAATATAATTTTTCCAGTTACTGTTTCTCCTTGGAAGAAAGCCGTTTTGTCTGGAACAACAATAGGTTGGTATGCTGTTAAAGAGGCTGCTGCAACTAAGTCTGATTGGAACATACCACTAATGATATCACTTTCAGTAGTTTTAATATCTGCTTGAATTTGTGATAATTTAGTAATAGAGGCAATTAAAGGGAATCCTTTATAATTGTAATCCAACCAAGGCACATTTCCGTCTTCTGTTTTTACTTTGTTAGTAGCAAATCTTTTTTCAATTTTTTTCATTTCTGCTTCCACAATAGAGCTTCCACCCGTTGCTTTAATTTGAGCTGTAAATGAACTAAATTTATTTAAAAATTCAGTACCTTTTGCTGATGGTCTGTCACCAGAAAACCAGAATTCATCTATAATATCACCTTTATCCATTGCTTCGAAATTAAGACTTCCATCTTCTTTTCTTTCAACGTCTTTAGTAAATTGTGTTTTTAATCCTTCTACATAATTGTAGAAATCTTTACATAATAATCTGATTTTATCAACTTTAGCTTTTTTATCACCATATTGTTTTGGTTGATCTTGCGCTTTTTGAGCTAACTGATCGAAAGCCGATTGATTTCTTGCTTCTGCAATACCATTTGATTCTGTGATTTTGTCATTTAAGATACCAAAAGCCGATAATACTTCTTTTGACATATTCATTGCCAACATTGCCACAAAAACCAAATACATCAGATTAACCATCTTCTGTCTAGGGGTAAGTTTTCCTCCTGCCATTTTTTTCTAATTAGTTTAGTTAATTAATTTGTTTAATTTATTTGATAAAACTAATTATCCTTTGTTTTGCATTGCAGTTAACATACCACCATATACCGCATTTAATGAAGATATGTTAGATGTCATAGATTGCATTTGCTCTTTTAATTTAGAAGCGTTTTCTGCAATTTCTGCATTCGCATCTGCATTTTTCTGAGCCCCTTCAATTTGCGCTTTATATAAGTTGTTTAACGCTTCTAATGAAGTAGCTGCGCTAACCATTTGTTCTGCATATTTAGTTTGAGAAGCAATAGCATCAACTGTTGGAGCAATACCTTTAGCAGCACCTTCAAAGTTTTTAATGCTATTTCCTAAGCTTGTCATTAATTCACCATCAATTTTAGCTTCTTTTAATAAGTTGTCTAATTTTTGAGATAATAAACCTTGCGCTTCTTCAGGGTTTTCTTTTTTTCCTGATTTTGCTTTAGCTTCACCACCAGCTAATTCTGGGTAAACTAAAGACCAATCTAAATCATTTTCAGGAGCTTCAAAAGCAGATAATCCGAAAATGAATGCCTCAGTTCCTAATCCTATAATTAACATGATTCCTGCTCCAGGCCAGTGCATTAATTTGAAAAGTGCTCCAAGGATTACTACTGCTGCTCCCATACCGTAAGCGAAATTCATTGCTTTTTTGCTTAAAATTGCCATAATTTAAAATTTTAGTTAGTTAAGTTATAATTATTTAGTTAAGTTTTTTATTTTAATTTTTTTCCAGTTACTTGTGTTCCCATGTAATCTTGTACGGTTCTGAAACCAATATAGCTTCGTGCAGAATCCGCATATTCAAAATCACGTGTAGACACTTGTAAAAAGAAGCCAACATCTTTCCATGACCCACCACGAATTACTTTTCTTTGATTTACTTTGTCTGACACATTTGGATTCATTGAAGAAACGAATTCGTAGGCTCCAGCATCATAAGACGAATCGGTCCATTCAGAAACGTTTCCTGCCATGTTGTATAAGTTGAAATCATTTGGCTCATACGATTTTGCTTCTACAGTATATAAAGCACCATCAGCAGCATAATCTCCTCTCATTGGTTTGAAATTGGCTAAGAAACAACCGCGGTCATTTTTAGCGTAAGGCCCACCCCAAGGGTATGTACCTGATTCAATTCCGCCTCTTGCGGCATATTCCCATTCTGCTTCAGTAGGTAAACGGAACGCATTTACTTGATCTCTTCCTTTTTGTTTTTTAACATAAGAGTTTTTGTACATGGTTCTCCAAGCGCAAAATGCTTTTGCTTGATCCCAAGACACACCCACAACTGGATAGTCTCCATAAGCTTGGTGCCAAAAATAGTTATTGTGCATTGGCTCGTTATATGAATACGCGAAATCTTTAATCCACACGGTTGTATCTGGATATATTTCTAAAGGCTTTGCATCTTCATAAAAGTTTTTACGGCCTTTTTTCTTTACTGCTTTGTTTAAATCAACTTGATTGTATTTGAATTTTAATTTACTTACATCTATCGTTTTTAACCCATTAAACGATTCTGATTCTGGTAAATACATCGAATCCATTACTTCTACATAATCCGCATCAGGATATTTAGAAGTTTCTTTTATTAACTTTACTTTTTTATTTGTTTTTCTGTTAGCATAAAGATCTGAATCCGTACCTACACTATAATAATTTTCGTACATATATTTGTCATATGCTGTCATTTTAGCTGGATCGGCATCCGCAAAAGCAAAGTCTCCAATACTTCCCGTACCTTTTCCTCCTGCAGCTGGTTTTGCACCAGATTCTTCTGCTTGAATGGCTAGTCTAGTTCTTATAGTAGAATCTTTAACCCATTCCACAAATTGACGGTATTCACTATTTGTAATTTCCGTTTCATCCATGTAAAATGAAACTACAGTAACCGTTTTAGTTGGAGCATCTTGTACATTGGCAATATCATCATCTGACTTACCCATGATGAATGCACCTCCAGGGATAAGTGACATACCAAAAGGTTTTTCTGAAAACCATTTTTTTCCTTTAACTCCTACTAGTTCACCTTTATCGCCTTTTCCACAGCTAGTTAATAGAGCTAAGGCTACCGATAATACTAAAAACTTTTTCATATTAATTGGGTTATAAAATTTTATTTTATTTAAGGCTTCAAACCTATCTATTTATTTTGACATATACAATAGCAAATTAAAAATAAAATAAAAAAAAGTGTATTTTATCGATTTTTGCTATGCTTTTAACGATTTTTTAATAGCTTTTTCTGTGTGCTTTCCACCATCTTTCGGGGATTTCAGCCTTACAAGCCGCTACATAATCATCGTTCGTACATGGTAATAACGTTTTTTTTACTGTTTTATTATATACGGTATTGTAATTTATTTCCATCCACCATCTTTCAGAACGGTTACTTTTGTAAAAAACCAACTCTTGGTCTTCTGCTAATACTATATATCTATTATAATCTGTTTTATCTTCAAATGGATATTCGTAACTTCTTAAGTGGTATCCTTCTATGAAATACCAAACGATTTGCGCAATAAGTTGGTTTTCATTTTTAGTATAAAATTGATTGAAGATGCCAAAAACACTAACTTTATCACTTATGCCTGCATATCTGGCTAATGCGCAAATTTCTCTTCCATCAAATCCGTTTGGATAAAATTCTGTGGTATTTCCTGAATCGGATGATTTTATTGACTTTAAATCAAGGCTTATTATGTCGGCATCTCTAAAAACAGGCTCTACAATAGCTGGATTTTTACTTATTTCACCTAATCTATAAGTGTCAAAATACAATTTTTCTATTAAGTCTATTTCTTCTTGCGAGGTATAATAGGTTTGATAGCCCACACTGCAAAAATTATATAAATTATTTGGCTCTTCTACAATTATTCTTGATAAGTATGAATCCGATTCTAGTTTTTCATCTTTTGCAAAATCAAATTTATTATCAATTGCAACTAAATTTACCATTTGGTCCAATTGATCAAAAGCACGATACAAAGCATAGGTTAAATCTTGTGAACCACCAACGACTAAAGGTATAATTTTTTGCTTAATTAAACTGGCACAAATGGTTTTTAATACAAAATAAGTATCACTTGTTTCATTTCCTACTAAGGTATCACCTAAATCGGCTATTCCTTTGTTCCAATTGCCTGGAAATAATTGATAAAATGCTTTTCTAAAATCGTTAAAATTGTAATTTTCATTTTCTAAAGCTGCCCCTCTATTTTCATTTACACAAATAAGCGCGAGGGATATATTTTCTAAATTAGGATAATCGGTAGCGGTATGCATTACAATTTTTTTACCTAATGTTTGATTAGATAAGCCCTCTGTAAATTTCTGAATTTCTTCTGATACAGGTTGTAAATATTCGAATATCATAAATTGTATTTTGAATGTATTAGATTCTGAATTAAGTTTAGAATGACAAATACATATATTATTTCTTTTTAGCTGTAGCTTTTTTGGCTGGCGCTTTTTTCGTAGCTGTTTTTTTCGCAGGTGCTTTCTTTTCAATCATCTCTTTTACTGTTTCAAGAGTTAATTTTGTAGCATCTATTTCTTTACTCAATTCTATTTTAATTTTTCCTTTTGTAATCACTGATCTTCCCCAACGTGCTTTTTCTACTTTTATGCCTTCTTCTTTCCAGTAATGAAGCACTTTTTCGATTTCTTTTTGTTGTTTGTCTTCAATTAATTCATTGATATCGGCTTGCGATAAATTATCAAAATTGTATTTTTTATTTACATTGATAAAAATACCATTCCATTTTAAGAAAGGGCCAAATCGGCCTACTCCTTTTTGTACAGGTAAATTATCGTAAGTAGCAATTGGAGCGTCTGCTTTGTTTTTTTCATCGATTAATTCGATGGCTCTTTCCATCGTTACATCTAATGGTTCTTCACCTTTAGCTAAAGAAATAAATTGTGTGCCAAATTTTACATAAGGTCCAAAACGACCGTTGTTCACTTCTATTTCTTCGCCTTCATAAGTTCCTAACGATTTGGGTAATAAAAATAAATTTAAAACTTCTTCTAGTGTAATGTTACTAAGGTTTTGTTCGTTTCTTAAACTTGCAAATTGTTTTACCTCGTCATCAATAGCGCCAATCTGTGCCATTGCACCGTATTTTCCTAATCGAACACTTACTGGTTTTCCTGTTTTTGGATCGGTTCCTAAAATTCGTTCTCCAGATTCACGTTCAGCAGTTGTTTCTACTTTGGTTACAATAGGATGAAAATGATCGTAAAAATTGCGCATCATTTTGTGCCAATCTTCGTTTCCTGCAGCAATTTCATCAAAATCTTGTTCTACTTTAGCTGTAAAATTATAATCTAAAATGCTTTCAAAGTTTTTAACTAAAAAGTCAGTCACAATTCCTCCAATGTCAGTTGGTACTAGTTTTCCTTTATCGGAACCAGAGTTTTCTTTTAAAGTTTGCGATTTGATTTCTTTACCCAGTAAGGTTACTTGTTCGTATTTTCTTTCTGTTCCTTCAAAACTTCCTTTTTCAACATAATTTCTGTTGATAATGGTAGAAATAGTTGGTGCATAAGTCGAGGGACGACCAATACCTAATTCTTCTAATTTTTTTACAAGTGACGCTTCCGTATATCTACTTGCAGGGCGCGTAAATCGTTCTGTAGCAGTAATATATTTGTTGGTAAGCTTTTCGTTTACTTTTAATGCGGGTAACAGGCCTTCTTGTTCTTCTTCATCGTCATCATTTCCTTCCAGATAGACTTTTAAAAAACCATCAAATTTGATTACTTCGCCTGTTGCAGAAAAGTACTCATTATGCGTATTAGCTGTAATTTTTACGTGGGTTCGTTCCAGTTGCGCATCGCTCATTTGCGAGGCTAACGTACGTTTCCAAATTAAATCATATAAACGCGCTTGATCTCTATCAATATCAACAGTATGGCGACTCATATCTGTTGGACGAATGGCTTCGTGTGCTTCTTGAGCTCCTTTAGATTTGGTATTATAATTTCTTGGTTTACTATATGCTGCTCCGTAATACGATGTAATTTCTGCTTGTGCGGCAGCCATGGCATCTTGTGAAAGGTTTACACTATCCGTTCTCATGTAAGTAATCAAACCGGCTTCGTATAAACGTTGAGCAATTTGCATGGTAATTCCTACAGGTAAGTATAATTTACGTGCGGCTTCTTGTTGTAACGTAGAAGTCGTAAAGGGTGCTGTTGGCGATTTTTTTGTTGGCTTTGTTTCTAAATCGGCCACTTTAAAATCGGCAGCTATATTTTTTTCTAAAAATTGTTGTGCTTCTGCTTTGGTATTGAAATTTTTATTTAGTTTGGCTTTTACTGTTTTTCCGGCTTCATTAATAAATTCGGCGCTAATAGAATAACTGCCAACGGCTTTAAAATTCTGAATTTCACGTTCGCGTTCTACAATTAATCGAACAGAAACCGATTGCACCCGTCCGGCAGACAACCCGCCTTTTACTTTTTTCCAAAGTACCGGAGATAATTCATATCCTACTAAACGGTCTAAAACTCTTCGAGCTTGTTGTGCGTTTACTAAATTATAATTAATATCTCTCGGGTTTTCAATCGCTTTTAAAATGGCAGTTTTTGTAATTTCGTGAAATACGATACGTTTTGTTTTGGCTGGATCTAATTTTAATTCTTCAGATAAATGCCAAGAAATTGCTTCTCCTTCTCGGTCCTCATCGGAAGCTAACCAAACCATATCTGCTTTTTTTGATAAGTCTTTTAGTTTTTTTACTAATGCTTTTTTATCTGGAGATACCTCATATTTAGGTTGAAAGTTACCCTTTACATCTACACCAATTTCTTTTGAAGGTAAATCGGCAATGTGTCCGTAACTTGATTCCACTTGGAAATCGGTCCCTAAAAATTTTTCAATGGTTTTTGCCTTTGCAGGTGACTCCACGATAACTAAATTCTTCGCCATTTTCATTTATTTGATTTGGCAAAAGTATATTATTTTTTTGATTAATATATATAGGTATCGTTTTTTTGATTTTTACTTATTATTTAATTAACGTATTGTTTTTAAATTTTTGTTAAACTGACGCTGACAATTTGGCAGATAGTAAAATTTAGTATTATCTTTGCTTTCTGAATTTTTGAAAAAACAGTTTTCGAAAATAAAATTATAATACCGTTTATGGAAGAAAAGATTATAGAAGAAAGTAAGCAAGGCACTTCAATGGTTTTGGAGTCAAAGCAAGGCAACCAGAAGAAGTTATTTATAGAAAGTTATGGTTGCCAAATGAACTTTGCCGATAGCGAAGTGGTGGCTTCTATTTTGGCAAATGAAGGTTATAATACGACACAAGTTTTAGAAGAAGCCGATTTGGTTTTGGTAAATACCTGTTCCATAAGAGATAAAGCAGAAGTAACCGTTAGAAAGCGATTACAAGTATATAATGCCATAAAACGCGATTACAATCCGAAAATGAAAGTAGGCGTTTTGGGTTGCATGGCAGAACGATTAAAAGAAAAATTTTTAGACGAAGAAAAAATTGTAGATATGGTGGTAGGACCAGATGCTTACAAAGATATTCCTAATTTATTGAGAGAAGTTGAAGACGGTCGTGATGCTATAAATGTAATTCTTTCTCGTGAAGAAACGTATGCGGATATTTCTCCAGTTCGTTTAAGTAGTAACGGAATTACAGCATTTGTATCGATAACTCGTGGTTGTGATAATATGTGTACGTTTTGCGTAGTGCCTTTTACAAGAGGGAGAGAACGTAGTAGAGAACCAGAAAGTATTATCGAAGAAATTGCTGATTTATGGGCAAAAGGTTATAAAGAAGTAACTTTGTTAGGTCAAAATGTAGACAGTTACCTTTGGTATGGAGGTGGCTTGAAAAAAGACTTTGTAAAAGCAAGTGAAATGCAAAAAGCCACTTCGGTTGATTTTGCGCAATTGTTAGATAGATGCGCGACACAATTTCCAAAAATGCGATTTCGTTTTTCTACTTCAAATCCTCAAGATATGCATATTGAAGTAATTGAAGTTATGGCAAAACACCATAATATTTGCAATTACATACACTTGCCCGTTCAGAGTGGAAGTACCAGAATTTTAAAAGAAATGAACCGTCAACACACTCGTGAAGAATACATTACATTAGTTGACAATATTTACAGAATTATTCCAGATATTTCATTATCACAAGATATAATTGCTGGATTTCCAACAGAAACGGAGGAAGATCATCAAGATACCTTAAGTTTGTTAGCGTATGTAAAATACGATTTCGGATTTATGTTTGCTTATTCTGAAAGACCAGGAACATTAGCCGCCAGAAAAATGGAAGATGACGTACCAGAAGAAGTAAAGAAACGAAGATTAAATGAAATTATAGATTTACAGCAACGTATCGCATTAGAACGCACCCAGCGATTTGTTGGTCAAACCGTTGAAGTATTAGTAGAAAAAGATTCTAAACGTTCTGACAAACAGTGGAGTGGAAGAAATTCTCAAAATACGGTAGTAGTTTTTCCAAAAGAACATTATAAGCCGGGTGATTTTGTATTAGTAAAAATATCAGATTGTACTAGCGGAACATTAATAGGTGAAGCCGTTGGGTATTCTGAAATTATGAATTAAAAATTAACAATGAAAATCTAGAATTATCAATTGTCAATTATTAATTATCAATTAAAAAATGGAATCAGTTCAAAACATAAAACAACGCTTTGAGATTATTGGAAACGATCCAAAACTCAATCGTGCGGTAGAAAAAGCCATTCAGGTTGCTCCCACAGACATTTCTGTATTGGTAACTGGAGAAAGTGGTGTAGGTAAAGAAAGTATTCCTAAAATTATCCATGCTTTATCTCATAGAAAACACGGGAAATACATAGCAGTAAATTGTGGTGCCATTCCAGAAGGAACCATAGATTCAGAACTTTTCGGTCATGAAAAAGGATCTTTTACTGGTGCCACAGGAACAAGAGAAGGCTATTTTGAAGTAGCCAATGGAGGAACTATTTTTTTAGACGAAGTTGGCGAATTACCATTGACTACACAAGTACGTTTGTTGCGAGTATTAGAGAATGGTGAATTTATAAAAGTGGGTTCTTCTCAAGTACAAAAAACTAATGTTCGTATTGTTGCGGCAACAAACGTGAATATGTTAGAAGCTATTGAAAAAGGAAAATTCAGAGAAGATTTATATTATCGTCTAAGTACAGTCGAAATTAATCTACCAGCTTTACGCGAAAGAAAAGAAGATATTCATTTATTGTTTCGCAAATTTGCTGCCGATTTTGCCCACAAATATAAAATGCCTCCAATCAAATTATCAGAGGATGCGGTGAATTATTTAATGCATTACCGTTGGAGTGGAAATATCAGACAATTACGAAATTCTGCAGAACAAATATCGGTATTAGAAACCAATAGAGACATTTCATTGATGGCGTTAAAATCGTATTTGCCAAATATGGAAAGTAATTCACTGCAAGTAGTTGGCGAAAAAAAGAGCGCTTCCGATTTTAGTAATGAACGCGAAATTTTATACAAAGTACTTTTTGATATGAAAAGCGATTTAAATGATTTAAAAAAACTTACACTGGAACTAATGCAAAATGGAAATGCTAAAGTGCAAGAAAATAACAAATCACTTATTCAAAAAATTTATGGAAATTCTGAAGAAAAAAACACTATTTTTGAACAAGAAATAAAAAGAAATGTTTTGCCTGTTGAAGAAGAAGTAGAACAAGAAGAATTTGACGACGAAGACGATTTTAACAATAATTATCTCTATGCAGAAGCTATTGATGAAGTAGAAACCCTTAGTTTAGAAGCGAAAGAAATAGAGTTGATTAAAAAATCGTTAGAAAAAAATAAAGGAAAAAGAAAAGCAGCTGCAGATGAATTAGGTATTTCTGAAAGAACCTTATATAGAAAAATTAAACAATTTGATTTGTAGTTTTAGAACAAAAAGATGAAATTTAAAATTAAAATAATCACAATTTTAACCTTGTTTTTACTCGTAAGTTGTAACGTAAAATACAACTTTACGGGAACAGGAAAAATAAATGCCAAAACATTTCAGGTAAATTATTTTCAAAATAATGCCGAAATCGTTGAAGTAGGTATCGAGCGAACGTTCACGCAAAAATTACAAAATACCATACAAAATCAAACCAATTTAGATTTGGTAACTTCTGGTGGCGATTTGCTGTATGAAGGAGAAATTGTAGAATATCGCATCACACCAATGGCCTCAAATGCGAGTCAACAATCTTCGCAAAACAGAATGACCATTTCTATAAATGTAAGGTATTCAAGCAAAAATTCAGAAGATGATAATTTTGAAAAGCGTTTTTCATTTTATCATGATTATGATGCCAATTTATTGCCTTCTGCAGTTTTAAACGAAGCGTTGGAAATTATTTATGAAAGAATCACGCAAGATATTTTTAATGAATCTTTAGCCAAATGGTAGTTATCAATTGCAATAACAATAACAATAATCAAATTCAATAATCAAATTCAATAATTAATAAAAATAATATTTAAAATCATAATACTTCAATCTTTATATTTGAATCTCATATAAAATGAATACAAACGATTATATACAACTTCTCAATAATTCTAAAGCTATTAACGATAAACAAACGTTAGTACTTGAAACTATTGTGAATGAATTCCCTTTTTATCAAAGTGCTCGTGCTTTGTATTTAAAAGGATTGTATAATCAAGAGAGTTTCAGGTATAATTACGAATTAAAAAAAACAGCTGCTCACACTACAGATAGAAGTGTTTTGTTCGATTTTATTACTTCTGATGATTTTAAAATTTTTCAACAAGAGGTGTACGATAAATATCAAGCTGAAATTCAGAGTATAATTGTTTCAGATTTTGAATATGTTGAAGAAGAAAATCGACCACACACTTTAGATACTAAATCAGCATCAAGTCAGGTAACTGAAATAATTACTATTTCGGAACAAAAAGAATTTAATAAAGAAGTAGAAGTAGCACTAGAAATTGGGAAACCTTTTCAATTTGAAAAAAATGAAACCCATTCCTTTTCAGAATGGCTTCAATTAGCTAAAATAGCACCAATTGTTCGTAATGAAGCTGAAAAACAGATCAGTGTGTCTTCAGAATTAGAAAAAAAATTCGATTTAATTGAAAAGTTTATCGAATTAAATCCAAAAATTCCACAGGCAAAAGATACTACGTCAATCCCAATAAATATTGCTAAAAGTAACGAAACGCCTTCTTCAATAATGACCGAAACATTGGCGCAAATTTATCTCGAACAAAAAAAATATAGCAAAGCGATACAAGCTTATGAAATATTAATTTTGAAATATCCAGAAAAAAGTAGTTTCTTTGCAGACCGAATTAAAAATATAAAAATTTTACAACAAAATAATTAATACAGAAGTTATGTCATTTACAATTTTTTTAGCGTTAATCATCATCGTATGTTTTTTATTAATCTTAACCATTATGGTTCAAAATCCTAAAAGTGGAGGATTGTCTTCATCTTTTGGTGGTGGTGGTCAAATGGGAGGTGTGAAAAACACAACCGACTTTTTAGAAAAAACAACTTGGGTTTTAGGTGGCTCATTAATCGTTTTAATTTTATTTTCAACTTTAAGTTTTAATAGCGGTTCAACTGGTTCAAAACTAGTAGACGAAAATGCAGCTCCGGCAATTGTTAAAGATGCGCCAGCTAAATCAGCAACAACTCCTGCTACAAAACCAGCGGATTCTGCAAAATAATTTTTGCAACATATAGTATATAATGCCAGCCTGTCAGTGCTGGCATTTTTATTTTAAGTAAATTTGTCAGAAATAGGGTTTGGCACAATTTCTGAAATTAAAGAAAGCGTTCACTAACAAATATATTCAATATAATTATGGCATTAAACATTAAACCCATTGCAGACCGAGTGGTAATTGAACCATCTGCTGCAGAAACGACAACTGCTTCTGGAATTATTATTCCAGATACAGCAAAAGAAAAACCTCAAAAAGGAACTGTTGTTGCCGTTGGAACAGGTAAAACCGATTATACAATGACTGTAAAAATTGGTGATACTGTTTTGTATGGTAAATATGCAGGAACAGAATTAAAATACGAAGGTAAAGATTACCTAATTATGCGTGAAGATGAAATTTATGCGATATTGTAGCAATAGGCTTTAAGCAATAAGCTAAGCTATGAGAGATTTTAAAAAATATGATATTTGGCAATTAAGTCACGAATTAACATTAGAAGTTTATAAAATTACTTCTGGTTTTCCAAAAGAAGAGTTGTTCGGTTTGACCAGTCAAATTAGAAGAGCAGTTTCATCTATACCAACAAATATTAGTGAAGGATGTGGAAGAAATAGCGACAAAGAATTTAATCAATTTTTAAATATTGCATTAGGTTCAGCCTCTGAAACAGAATATTTATTAACTCTCTCAAAAGATTTAAACTATATTGAATTAAATAATTTTGAAACATTTAATTCAAAAATAAATTTAATTAAAAGTAAAATTAATAAATTGAAATTGGTACTTACTAAATAATATAAAATTAACAGCAGTTGGTTTGCTTAAAGCATAAAGCCTTCTGCCTAAAACAATAAAAAAAAATGGCAAAAGATATAAAATTTGATATTGAAGCACGTGATGGTTTAAAACGTGGTGTAGATGCGTTAGCAAATGCAGTAAAAGTAACATTAGGACCAAAAGGTAGAAATGTAATAATTTCCAAATCATTTGGTGGCCCAACGGTTACTAAAGATGGTGTTTCTGTTGCAAAAGAAATTGAATTAGCCGATCCATTAGAAAATATGGGTGCGCAAATGGTTAAAGAAGTTGCTTCAAAAACTAATGATTTAGCTGGAGATGGAACTACAACAGCTACTGTTTTGGCTCAAGCCATCGTAAAAGAAGGATTGAAAAATGTAGCAGCTGGAGCCAATCCAATGGATTTAAAGCGTGGAATTGATAAAGCGGTAGAAGCTATTGTTGCCGATTTAGCAAAGCAAACCCAATCGGTAGGAGATTCTTCTGAAAAAATAAAACAAGTGGCTTCAATTTCAGCTAATAATGATGAAACTATTGGGGATTTAATTGCGAAAGCATTCACTAAAGTTGGAAAAGAAGGTGTAATTACGGTTGAAGAAGCTAAAGGAACCGATACTTATGTAGATGTTGTAGAAGGAATGCAATTTGATAGAGGTTATTTATCACCTTATTTTGTTACTGATGCAGATAAAATGGTGGCAGAATTAAGCAATCCTTATGTGTTATTATACGATAAAAAAATCTCAAACTTACAAGAGTTATTACCTATCTTAGAACCTGTAGCACAATCAAGTCGTCCGTTATTAATTATTGCGGAAGATGTTGATGGTCAGGCATTAGCTACTTTGGTTGTCAATAAATTACGTGGTGGCTTAAAAATTGCCGCAGTAAAAGCACCAGGTTTTGGAGACAGAAGAAAAGCCATGTTAGAAGATATAGCAATTTTAACTGGGGGTACTGTAATTGCCGAAGAAAGTGGGTACTCATTAGAAAACACTACTTTAGAGATGTTAGGTACAGCGGAAACGATTTCTATTGATAAAGACAATACTACTATTGTAAACGGTGCAGGAGCAGCGGAATTAATAAAAGGACGTGTGAACCAAATTAAAGCACAGATGGAAACCTCTACTTCGGATTATGATAAAGAAAAGTTACAAGAACGTTTGGCTAAATTAGCTGGTGGTGTAGCGGTACTTTATGTCGGAGCAGCCTCTGAAGTTGAAATGAAAGAGAAAAAAGATAGAGTAGATGATGCATTACATGCCACTCGTGCGGCTGTTGAAGAAGGAATTGTTGCTGGTGGAGGTGTTGCATTAGTGCGTGCTAAAACCGTTTTAGCTTCTTTAAAATCGGAAAATGCAGACGAAGCTACTGGAATACAAATTATTTCTCGTGCCGTTGAAGCACCTTTACGTACTATCGTTGAAAATGCTGGAGGAGAAGGTTCTGTAGTAATTGCAAAAGTAACTGAAGGTTCAGGTGATTTCGGATTTAATGCTAAAACAGGAGAATACGTTCAAATGTTAGCAGCAGGAATTATCGATCCGAAAAAAGTAACTCGTGTGGCTTTAGAAAATGCCGCCTCTGTAGCTGGTATGATTTTAACTACAGAATGTGCCTTGATTGAAATTAAAGAAGAATCAAGCCCAAGCCCAATGGGTGGCGGAATGCCTGGAATGATGTAAGTCGAGAACCTCGACACCCAATCATTCCATCTTTGTGAATAAATTAATATAAAAAATCCGTCATGATAGGTTTCTTGACGGATTTTTTTATTGTTATTAAGAACGGTAAAATTATTTTTTGCTGAAATCTAAATTGGTAATATAAGATAACCTGATTGTTGGATTACTTTCTTGTAGTGTATTGCTAAAACTCCAAATGTTTTGATGGATATAGTTTAATTGAATTTGATTGTGTGCATCTAAATTATATCCTAAACCACCAATAATTCTATTCTGATTGAAAAAAGTTTTTCCGGCATTGGAACCCATATTGAAAAAGGCTTCATTACCAATAATCCCGAATAATTTTACTTTATCTTCCTTTTTTGTTAATGTATAATTCATCAAAAACATATACCGCAATCTGTTTCTATACTCATAATGGTCAATGTAATATTCTGTGCCATTTTTTACTGCAATTCCAACAAATCTATTTTCGTCTCTTACACGATGTGTGAATTTATAGTTTCCTTTTGTATGTACAAAAGTTCCTTGAATCCAAATGTGATCTTCCGGAATAGCTGTTTTGTTCAAAGCTGGACTTCCGTATACATACGTGTTATAATGTGAATAACCAATGCTACCATTAAATTTTTTTGTAAACTGATAATCAAAAGAGGGTCTAATAAAATATTGTTGTTTTTCAGAAAGTCCGTTTGCATAGCGCATAGTAGTTTCTAATGTAAAAGATATTTTTTTGGTAAGCATGTTTTTTCCAACATAATGAAACCAAACATCGTTATTACTTGTTTTTGTTTGTGCACCAGAAATATTTGGCAACAAAAATCCTAGTAGCCCAATTAGAGCTACTAAGAAATTACAAAATTTTTTCATTTATTTATTTATTTATTTTTGAAGAAAGAGGATGTTTTGATAATGATTTATGAGAAGCCAAACCAGTAATAGTTACAAAACTGTTGTCATGAGCTTCATACTCATGTTTAAAATGTTCCAAGTTTTCCATAACAGAATGATCTACTAATTTTGTTTTTTCCAAATCAATAGTTATATTAAAACCAGGTGGAATTGATTCTAATTTGTCTTTAATACCCAAGAAATTTGTAAACACTGCAGCTTTGCTAATTTTTACTAAATAATTATTTCCTTCAAAAGATACTTCAGTAGGTGCTTTAAAAATAGATATTAATGAAGCGCCATTAAATAAATGAATTATTATTTTCAACAACATACCAGCTGCAATTCCAATTAATAAATCTTCAAATAAGGTGAAGAAAATTGTGACTAAAAATATAGCTAATTGTTCTTTTCCAATTTTAAAAGTGTGAATAAATTCTTTTGGATGTGCTAATTTAAAACCAACACCTATTAACATTGCTGCTAATGCAGGTTTCGGAATTAAGTCACTAAATGAAACAGCAAATAATAAAAATATTAAAATAAATACACCATGAAAAAAGTTTGCCCAACGTGTTTTACCACCATTATTTACATTTGCCGATGAACGTGCTACTTCTGATATCATTGGAATACCACCTAAAAACCCAGCAATCATGTTTCCAATTCCTACGGCAATTAAATCTTTATTATAATTAGATTTTCTTTTAAAGGGGTCTAACATGTCAATTGCTTTTACTGTTAAGAGCGCTTCTAAACTTCCCACTAAAGCAAACATAATTACATATTTAATAAAAGTTCCAGCCATACTTAAGCCACCAAAACTAACATTTATTCCAAAAATATCAATTAGTCCTTTGCCAAAATGTACAAAATATTTTGGAAAACCTTTGTCGTCTAAAATTTCTTGTAAGCCTATAAAAAATGCAAACGGAATGGCAACTACTAAAACAATCAAAGGCGCAGGTATTTTTTTTGCAATTTTGTTTTTTAACATGGGCCACCCAAAAACAATAAGTAAACTAAGTAATCCAACCAGCATAGCCTTTACATTTGGATTTGAAAGTGTATGTGGAATAGCTTGAATTAACTCTACCGGCTCCACCATAGGTTTGCCTGCTTCGGTCATTGGGTTTTGCCCTAATAAGCCATGAATTTGTTTACTGATAATTATTATTCCAATTGCAGCTAGCATACCATGTACGGCAGAAAGTGGGAATATGTCACTTAGTTTTCCAAATTTTAATAATCCAAACAGTATTTGTAAAAAACCAGCAACAACAACCGCTCCTAAGGCAAATTTCCAACCTTGAATGCCACCACCGAAATCGGCAACAGAACCTGCAACAATTACAATTAATCCTGCTGCGGGCCCTTTTATTGTTAGTTTAGACCCTGCAAAAAAGGAAACAACTAATCCTCCAATCATGGCTGTTATTAATCCGTAGATAGGTTCAAAATCTGATGCCTGCGCAATACCCATACTTAATGGTAATGCTAAAAGGAATACTAGAAATCCAGATATCGCATCCGATGAAAAATTTTCTTTTAATCCCGCAAGTCCGTCTGCTGGGATTGTTTTTTTTATTTTTGAGTTCATATAAATGAATGTTTTTAAATTAAGATGATTTGTAAGGTAATTCGTGATATGTTTTAATATGTGCTCCTAGGAATAGTCGGGTATAAATCCTTACTCCTGCAATTCCTGAAACTACAAAGCTACTAGCTACTAAAAAAGCTAAGACTATTTGATGACTTTCAATGTGACTAAACAATAAATCTTCACCAATAAAAGTAGATGTAATTGGAAATCCTGTTACGCCAAGTGCTGCCAATAAGAAAAAGAAAGCAAATTTTGGATGTTCATAAACGTGTCCAGAATGTTGATTTAATAGGATTCTTTTTTCCATAGTTTTTAGTTTTAATAGCGCCAAATATCCTATGATTCCAGCAATTATTATTCCAACTATATATAAGGAAATTTCGTAGTAACTTACTTTTTCGTTAAATAAAATAGCTAAAACAATCCAAAAATGATTGAAAACAATTAGTAACCAAGCCATAAAAGGGCTTTTTCTTTCTGTAAATGCTTTGAACACAAATACTAATCCAATGGTAGCAAATAGTTCTGGTAAATAATTAATTATGATAGTTGGTATCTCATTCTTGAAATATAAAGTAATCATTCCAACAATATAAGTGCTTAAGAACAATAGAAACAACTTCTTTAAATTTAAAAAATTCAGCTTATTGCCAATAGTATGTAAAGGATTCCAAAGAAAAATTTTAATTATTTTTTCAAGATGAAATTCGTTTAAACTTAAAATATATAATGCATTTTCAAGTTTTTTAGAAAACATACTTTTTTGCGTTTCTTTTGGTGTAAAATTGTAAAACTGTTCTCGTATTAAATAACTTACCACAGATGGAGAAACTAATAATTGATAGGTTCTTAAAAAAGCATTACCTGCAATATGTATTAAAGCCAATGTTTCAAATCCTAATGCAATTTCAATAAATATTAATCCGATTTGGGAGATGGAACTATAAGCAATTTGACTTTTTACAGAGGATTGTACTCGAGCAATTAATGTAGTAATTATGCTTGTTGTAAAACCCATCACACCAATAGCTATTCGCATTGAAGTCTGATGTTCCCAAAAAGGCATGGTTCTTAACATTAAAAAAGCGCCTAAATGCACAGAAAGTGAACCATAAAAAATAGCACTTGAAGGAGTAGGGCCTTCCATAGCTCTTGGTAACCAAGAAGAAAACGGAACTTGTGCAGATTTTACTGCGGCAGCACAAGCTAAACATAACGCAATGAAAGAACCAATTAGGGTATGATTCTGCAAATGTTCATTCACTAATTCGTAATTATGCAGTCTGATAAATGTAATGTTTTCATGAAATAAATGATGACTTGCCCACATAGCCAGAATAATACCCACATCTCCAATTCTGTAAATTGAAAACACTTTAAAAGCATTTTTAACGGGTAAGTAGCGTTCTCTATAAAATCCAATTAAAAGAAATGACGAAATCCCAATGATTTCCCAACCTATGAATAAGGTTTCAAGATTACCTGCTAAAATGGCTAAATTATATCCCAAAAAGAAAAATAATACCGTCATAAAAAACCGTTTGTATCCTTTTTCTCTATGCAAATAATAGCGGCTATATGTTGTAATCATTGAAGTTAGTAACGCACCAATAAATAAGTACACTGCAGTAACTTTGTCAAAATAAAAATCTATAAAAAAGTCGAAATCATTTGTTTTTACAATTGATAATTCGAACAGATTCATATCTTTTGATCCATTAATTATCCAATAAAATATGAAAACACATAATACTATAAGTTGTAGAAATACGGTTGTAAATGCTGTCCATGATAGCCATGATTCTTTCTTTTCTGGGATAAAAAAACTAATCAGAAATCCTAAAACTGGAATTATGATAAATACTAATAAAAATTCATTTGTCATCATCTTATTTTATTAGAGTTATGTTTAAATTTTCTGAACTCGATATCGCGTATTCTAATGAATTATTGATGATTTGCATTTCAAAAGGAATTGGATTGTATATTTCAAATTCACCATTTACAAAGCGATATAATTCTTTAGTTTCCGGATGTAAAGCCACTAAGTTTACCCAATTATTTATAAACCATTCATACGTTGCTGGAACTTTTGTAATGGCATATTTTACAATTTCAGGAAAATGTTCTACAACAATTAATAATCTGAGTGGATCATGTACCTCAATCATTTGACTTGGCAAACCAGGTCTTAAGTCACCATCAATACCATTTGCGACTCCAATTAATCCCATAACATTATGTGGAAGTTTAGAACCTGCTCCCAGTTTATGATTGTCCACCCGCGAAAAATAATATTCTAAATTTATTCCTCCACCTACAGGCGCTACGGCATTTAAGATACCAGCTAAATAATCTCCTTTTGGGTCAATTTGATAGTCAAACGAATTCATAAATGAGCGTCTGTCTAAAAACAAATGCTCTGAAACACTTCTTCTACCGACTATACACATGGCGTTTGTGGCGTGATTTAATTCTGGACGAGGTTCAAAAAGGGACACAGAACGATTTTTTATTTTTTCGTGCACTTTAGCCAAACTTTCATTAGAATTAATGGTATCAAATCGTCTAGATCGTTCTTTTGCATTATTATCTAAGGCATGAATAAATGTGTTACTATTTTTTGCATGACGTAATTTATTGCTTTCAGATAATAATGATTCATCATAAAAAACTATTTCGTCTCTAGTAGTGTCGTGCAATGCAGGTAAAAATTGGGTTTCATTTGGAATGTAAATTCCTTTTTCTTTAAGGATGGCACGAACTTTTTCATGATTGGCTGCAAAACTTAATACTTTAGCATTTACGCTACTTGGTCTTCCACTACAAGCACCACAATCGTAACCTGCAAAATGCGTATTGTTTACACTTGTTGCTCCGTGTCCTACTACATATACAATAGGTGCGAAATTTTTTACTAACCCTATGCTTTTTAAAATATTTTCTACTCTAACCGCCATTTCTTCCACTGAAAAACCAATTTGTAAACCCTCTTGTTGGTCATTCACATCTGTATTTTCAATAACTAATTGTGATTTTTTATTCAAATGTTTAAAAGAGGAGGAAGTTGCTGGCGACATACTGGGTTTAAATATGTTTAAGAACAATTTAAAAGCAGAAGTATATCCTAACGTTTGTGAGATTAACCACCCAAAAAATAACGAGTGCGATTTTTTATTATAATGAAAATCTTTAGCTCTTTTTTTCTTACGCGGAAGTTCTTTAATTAAATATTTTGGTGTAACTGGTGCTGGGCATAGTTTTGTAAAGAATTTTCCATTAATAGGCTGGTAAAAAAATTCAAAATTGAAAAAAGCGGCAGTGCCAAAAGTTTTTGCATTAGGTTGTAAATTTTCAATATGTCTTCTAAAAGAACATTCCCTATCATCCATGCAAAAAAGCCCTTGAAATTCAGGTATAAGATCTAGTTTGTCTAATGTTGTTTTTTGTTGTTGTAAACCACTTAAAGCCTGATTGTAAAAAGTCCATTCAAAAGCTTCTTGCCAAATAGAAAGCACTTCAAAATATTCTGAATAAGGTGATTGCGAAAATAAATTTTCAGCACCAAAATTAATTTTAGTAGCTAAAGGCTTCCAGTTTTCTCCAAATTTTTTATCCAGAGTATCAATTTCTAAAAGCAATTCAAAAGTGATGAGTTCTTTTAAAGTTATTTTTCTTTCATCTAGTAAAGAAGTAGGATTATTTTCCAATGTTGCAATCATACCACTCCAACCAGGATGCGAAAATTGTTGATCAAATAAATAATTCTCAAAATACAGGTCGTCACCAACTAAAATTTCAAGTAAATTATTTATTGAAGCGTTATTTTCTAATAATCTTTTGGCTCTAGCAGTTGAAAAAATACTAAAAAGACCATTTTTTTCTAGTTCTTTTATTGATGCTAAAAAGCCGTCTTGGTGAATGGGAAAATTCCAAACAGAAATCCCTTGATCTAAATAACTGCAAAGTATTCTAAATAATAAGCTATGAGTTGATTTGTCTAAGTTTATGGCGTATTTTTCTTTCCAAAGATTTCTAATCTTTCCAATTTTAGGATGTATTGTTTCGTCATAATCTTTATGCAATACAAAATTTTTCCAAACAGAAAAAGTATCTTCTCCTTTTTTTTGGTAGATAATTTTATATAAAACTTCTGGATTTATTTCATTATTCTTTAGCTTATTTCTGAAGTCGGAAAGTGGTAAAAAAGTTTTATATCCGAAAATTTCAGAAGATTCTTGTAAAGCTGTAAAAAAATCTTTATCCTGAAACGCATGCAATGTGTTATGATGCACAAAGTCTTTTAATGGATTTTGTGCAGGTAGAAAATGCGAAAGTTGGTGAAGCGTTACTTCTTCAACAAATCGCAATGGAGATACATTCATTGTATTCTGTGATTTTAAGTTAATAACAATAATAGTTTGCTTTTTTTGCAAACGCTTTATACTGTTTAACTTAAATGGTGCTTCCAGTTACAAAACAAATCATATAGGCAATCTGTTTTTTGTATGAAGCAATAAGAAGTTTTATTATAAAGTTTTTGATTTTCTGTAATTGATGAAGTGAAATCTCCTATATTCGAATTGAAAACAAACCAATCTAATTCAATGTCATTTTCAAGTTCGGATTCTTCATAAAAGAAATCAGAACATTCGTTAGTGTCTTCTATTTTGTGATAAAAAGAAAGGTTTTTATACGTGTTTTGACTTACATGAGCAAAAAAAACCTTATTGTCTGGTTCAAATTTGTAAGTGCTTATTCCATGCGTTAAGGAAAGTAACAAACCTAAAATTGGTGTTACAAATAAAAGTTTATGGAATAATTTTTTTAGCACGAAGTTAATTTTTTCTAACCATACAAATGTACTTGTTTTTTTGCTACATCAAAATAAATTAATATTTTTTTATCATTCCCTTGTCAGAACCAAAATTGGTTGTATATTTGCAAAAGAATTAAGACAGACAAATCTTTTTTCAAAAAATAAGAAAAATTGAAATAAACATATATCGCGGGATAGAGCAGTAGGCAGCTCGTCGGGCTCATAACCCGAAGGTCACAGGTTCGAGTCCTGTTCCCGCTACTAAAGAGGACCCATCCCATTTTTGAGGATGGGTTTTTTGTTTTTCAGAATCATAACTATCTGAAATACATTTAGTTAACTCGAATAAAGCATTGGTTTTTGATGTTCGATATTTTCTATTTTTGATCGAATAATGAAACCCTTCTGGAAACACCAAATATTGAAACTTTCTTTTTTTATTATAATCCAAAGAATCGTAGAATTTACTGGGGTTTTGGACGATTTTTAGAAAATATTTCGTAGCATTTTCATTGTTCGACATTTTTGTTGGTAAAAAATCAAGTTCTTTTGTTTTTTCAATAATTGCTTCATTGATTTTTTTACTTTGTCTGTCAAAAATGTCTTTTGAAATTTCATTTATTGCATATCGGTATTCCATTTTATCATAACTTTCTTTCAGGTTATTTAATTCCAAAGTAGCAAGTCTTTTTTTCTGAGAAAAATCAGAAAGTTCATTGTCAATTATTTTTTTTAATTGAGCCGAAAACAAATATTTCAAATTATCCGAAAATTTAAACTCATCTAAAACTTGTTTAAATTCGTTATTTAGACCAACATTTTGAGAACTTTTAGTGCTTTCAGCATTTACGGTTTTGTGGCAAGAATTACATTTATAATAATGTATATTTCTGCTTTTATTTAAATAGGCGGTCATAGTATCGTTACAGTCGGAGCACAAAGCAAATTTTGGTACAAGAGGTGTTTCTTCTTTACCTGTAATTTTTACAACACCAAATTGTTTTGAACCTTCGAGAATTCGTTGCAATTGATTGTATTCTTTTACTGATATCATTGGCTCCCATGAACCCTTAATAATTCTTCCTTCCAATAACGAATTGAATATTCTTCCAGTATAAAACGGATTACGCCAAATCTCAGAAATCCTTTGTTTTCTCATTTGAACTCCTTTTGAATTCAAC
>RDXY01000024.1 GCA_004293045.1 Flavobacteriia bacterium
AGTTATTGAAAGCGTTGAAGTTAAAATTGCTGAAGATGGCGAAATTCTTTGTAAAGGTCCAAACGTAATGATTGGGTATTATAAAGACGAAGCACAAACCGCAGAAGTAATTAAAAACGGTTATTTCCATACAGGAGATATTGGTGAAATTGATGCCGATGGCTTCTTAAAAATCACCGATCGTAAAAAAGAAATGTTTAAAACGTCTGGTGGTAAATATGTTGCGCCACAAGTATTAGAAAATTCCTTCAAACAATCTCGTTTTATTGAGCAAATAATGGTTATTGGCGATGGCGAAAAAATGCCAGCCGCTTTCATTCAACCGGCATTTGATTTTGTAAAAGAATGGGCCATAAGACACCAAGTTGATTTAGGAAATTCTAACGAAGACCTTTGCAACAATCCAAAAGTCATTGCACGTATTCAAGAAGACATTGATAAAGCCAACAAAAAATTCGGAAATTGGGAACAAGTAAAACGTTTTGAGTTAACACCAGATGTATGGTCGATTGATGCTGGGCATTTAACACCAACTATGAAATTAAAACGTAAAATAATCAAAGAAAAGTACCAAACCCTTTACGATAAAATTTATCAATCATAAATATGAAAAAACTATTCTTCATATCGTTAGTCTTCGCTTTTTTTTCTTGTAAAAATAGCGAAGATTTTTCGTTACAGCGCTACCATACCTTTGACTCAAAAGAAGACCAATACACCGGTGGGATTAAAATGATTCCCATAAAAACAACAAAAGGCACTTTTAAGGTTTGGACCAAACGGTTTGGGAACAACCCAAAAATAAAAGTATTGCTTTTACACGGAGGACCTGGTTTAACGCACGAATTATACGAATCATTTGAAAGCTATTTTCCAAAAGAAGGCATTGAATTTATTTATTACGACCAATTGGGTTCGTATTATTCCGACCAACCAAAAGACAAATCGCTTTGGACGAATGAACGCTTTGTAGAAGAAGTGGAACAAGTACGCATAGCACTTGGTTTAAACAAAGACAATTTTTACGTTTTAGGACAATCGTGGGGTGGGATTTTAGCGATGGATTATGCCTTAAAATATCAGAAAAATTTAAAAGGATTGATTATTTCTAATATGGTTTCGAGTATTCCGTTGTATAATAAATATGCACAAGAAGTACTGGGTCCGCAAATGAAAAAAGAAGTGTACCAAGAAATTATGCAATTAGAAAAAAACAACGATTTTACCAATCCAAGATATACCGAATTGCTTTTTGAACATTATTACACCCAACATATTTTAAGAAAACCGCAAAGTGAATGGCCAGAATCCATTACAAGATGTTTCAAGCACATTAATTCTGAAGTGTATATTTCTATGCAAGGGTATAGCGAATTTGGCATAACCGGTGACGCGTACATTAAAAACTGGGATGTTTCCAAACGATTAAAAGAATTGACCGTGCCTACCTTAACCATAGGCGCAAAATACGACACTATGGATCCCGAACATATGAAATGGATGGCGACACAAGTACAACACGGAAGATTTTTATTTTGTAAAAACGGCAGTCACTTATCACAATACGACGACCAAGAAACGTATTTTACAGGTGTGATTCAGTTTTTAAAGGATGTGGATGAGAAGAAATTTTAACTTTAACAGAAAATAATAAGTTCCGTAGATCGCAACCTCGTCAAGAGCATTATAATTAGTATCAAAGTAAGAACTACACAAATAAATTAATAAGAAAATGAAAAAGAAAACAATATCATTATTTGCTTTCCTGATGACCCTTTTGACATTTGGTCAAACCAATATTAACGAACTTGAACCTATAGAAGGACTTTGGACAAAAAAAGGTGAAAAAACATCATTTACAGGAGAGTTTATCGAAACATATGAAAATGGGAAAACGAAAGGGATAGGTAGTTTTGTAGACGGTCAACTCGAAGGTTTGAGAATTCAATATTTCGAAAACGGAAATAAAAAAACAGAAAAATACTATAAGAAATCGTTTCCTCACGGAACAGCTAAAGAGTTTTATGAAAGTGGAAGTTTAAAACAAATGGGCAACTTTGTAGATAATAAAGAAAATGGCATTTGGACGATTTACTATGAAACAGGTGAAAAGTATGTGGAATCAACATTTGTAAATGGAGTGCAGCAAGGCGACTATATGAAATATTCTAAGGAACAAAAATTATTGGTTCAGTATTATTTTGTAAATGGTAAAGCAAGCTATTCTGAAGAATTCTTGAACCTAACAAAAGAAGCAATAGGACTAAGCAGACAATATAAAAACGATGAAGCTATTAAACTTTATGACAAAGCAATTGAACTCAATCCTACAGTTGCTCAAGCGTACTTTAATCGTGGAACTTGCAAGAGCAATAACATTGATTTTGAAGAAGCAATTAAAGATTATGACAAGGCAATAGAACTGAACCCTGAATATATGGAAGCATACGGAAATCGTGGAAATGCCAAAATTAATATGTTTACATCAAAAGGAAATTTAAATCCAACTCCTGAACAAACCGAAAGTGCTTGTGAAGACTTTCATAAGTCAGTTTCACTTGGCGATAAGACTATTGGAACAGAAGATATGATTTATTTATATTGTAAAAAGTACAAGAAGAAAAAAAAATAATAGCTGCTAACAGACGTTTGGTAAGTTTGCGAATTTGTAGTAAATACAAGCTAATCAAAGCGTTTGAAATTTAATAAATAAGATACTGAAACAAGTTCAGCATAACAAAACGAATAAAATAATTGTGCTGTAGAAGGCACCTTTTACCCTAAACCCTAAACCTTATACCCAAAAAACTAATGCTCCTCGTCTTTTCCTAAAACTTTGGCATCTACGGGAATGGCAGGTTGAAACATAAGTGTTTGTTTGTAGTACAAATAAAACCCTTTGTTGGTTCGGAATTCGAAATCTTTGAATTTGAAGTTTTGGTCTTCACTTTCTCTTTTAAAAACAATGGATTCTTTAGAATCTGGCAAGAAAACTTCTGCAATTAGGCTATCTTCTTCCACAAAGAAAAAGGCGTTTTTTCTTCTGGCTAATGAATCTCTTTCAATAGAAGTTAAGCGGTAGCCTTCTTCAAAAACGCGTACACATTTTTTGTACATATTCGACCATTTATAGCCCGCTTTTAAATCGCAACCATTTTCGTTTTTATCATCATTTACCTGATTTTTCACGATAGAATCCATTTCCGTGGTATCTTTGGATGGATTCTTTAAAATATAATCGCAAGAAAATAGCGATGTCAGTACTAAAATATATACAAGTTTTTTCATTTTTAATTTAGCGTTTCTTGATAAATTAAGGTTTCTACGGTTTCAAATTCGGTAGGTTTATCGGCATTATGAAAGTATTTAATCAGCACTTCGCCCCAAACTTTACCATCAGAAAAATTAGCAATAATCCATCTATGATTTAAAATTTTTATGTTGTTTATCAAAAACGGGTTGTCGCCAATTTGATCGTAAGAAACGTATTTATTTCCTTTTTTATCGGCGTTAAAAGCAGTTAAATCTTCCTTTACTTTCGTTTGTAACGCTTTTATATCGTACTCAAAATAATACTCTTGCGCATTTTCATTAGTAGTTAACGAAAACATATCATTGTCGCGTAATATCGCAATGGTATCTTGCGCTTTTTTTAATTCCTTTTTACTAATTGTAGCCACTTCTTCGCTTCTTTTCAAGATGTTTGAAGAATTTACAAATTGAAAAATATTAATTAATACTGAAAATACGATTCCGTAAAGTAATAAACTTCTTTTCATTTTACTATTTATTTAATTTCTATTTCTAAATTATCGTAAGCCAAAAATACGTTTTCTGGCAATTGTTTTTGTACTTCTTCGTGCAATCCTAAAATATGACTAATATGGGTTAAATACGCTTTTTTTGGTTGCACCAAATTTATAAAATGTATCGCTTCTTCAATGTTAAAATGCGTAGTATGTGGTTCAAATCGTAAGGCATTGATAACTAACACCTCCACATTTTTAAGTTTTTCTAATTCAGCATCTTCGATGGTTTTTACGTCCGTTAAATATACCACATCTTTTATTCTGTACCCAAAAACTTGTAAATTTCCGTGCATCGCATTGATTGGAATTATGGTCTGATTTTTGATCGTAATATTCTGATTATTTACTACTTCAATGGGCAACACAGAAGGCGCACCTGGATATTTATTTTCTTTTTCAAAAATATAATCAAATCGTTTGGCTAAATTTTGCAACACACGCGAATGTCCGTAAACTGGAATGTCGCCTTGTTTAAAATAAAACGGGCGAATATCGTCTAAACCAGCTGTATGGTCAGCGTGTTCGTGGGTAAAAAGCAAGGCATCCATATGCGAACATTTACTAGCAAGCATTTGCTGGCGAAAATCGGGACCGCAATCAATTACTATAGAAAAATCTTCATCGTGAATCCAAACCGCAACGCGCAATCGTTTGTCTTTTGCATCCTCACTCAAACACACAAAATGTGTACTTCCAATTACTGGAATGCCTTGAGAGGTACCTGTGCCTAAGAAGTATAATTTCATTTGTATGTGATTGATATGCTAAAAAAAATTCCTACTACATTTTATAGTAAAGTGTTACTATATTGTTGTGATAGTAATTTCTTTTTTACAAAAATAACAAAATACTCTTGTTAAAACCTATAATTTATTAACTTTGCATAGTAATTTAATTTGCTTAAAAACACATTTGAATAAATGACAACTGAAATCACATTAAGAGGAGACAAAGCAATTGAACAAATTCCTTCTACAAAGGATAAAGCGCTCCGTATTAATTTAAACGAAAACATATACGGAACCTTTGCCGAAATTGGTGCCGGACAAGAAACGGTGAGGCATTTTTTCAGAGCTGGAGCTTCTTCGGGTACGATTGCCAAAGCGATGTCTGCCTACGATAAAGATTTTAGTGATGCCATTTACGGAATTGAAGAAGATGGTAGATATGTGACAGAAAGCCGATTAAGAAAAATGCTTACGCACGAAACGAAACTTATTGAAGATCGTTTAAAAAGAGACAAGCATCCAAATAAAATGTTTTTTAGTTATGCGAATACCGTAGCCACTATTGATTTTGCAAAACAATTTAAAGGACACGGTTGGGTTGGAATTAAATTTCAAGTAGAACCTGACCAAGCGTATAATGAAATTTTAATTCACATTCGTTTTAAAGAAAATGATGCGCGTTTGCAACAAGAAACGTTAGGTATCTTAGGTGTAAACTTAATTTATGGTGCCTTTTACAAACACAATGATGCTAAAAAATTATTGCGTTATTTATACGACCATTTAGAAAAAGACCAACTTGAAATTGATACTATAAATTTCTCAGGTCCAAGTTTTGCTGATGTAGACAACAGATTAATGAGTTTGCAATTGGTAAAATACGGTTTTACAGATGCCGTAATGTTTAATCCGGAAGGAAAGAATATTTTACCTGCAGCTGTTTTATATAAAAAGAATATTTTAGCGTTACGTGGTAGTTTCCGACCTGTAACTAAAGTAAATATGGACATGTATAAGCAATCTTACGAGATGTTTATTCAAGAAAATAAAGTAAGTAAGGAAAATACCTTTGTGGTTTTTGAAATCACGCTTTCTAACTTAAAAGCAGAAGGTGAAATTGACGAAAGAGATTTCTTAGACAGAGCAGAACTTTTATGTGCTTTAGGTCAAACCGTAATGATTTCTAACTTTCAAGAATATTATAAAGTATTAGAATATTTCTCCTCTTTTACAAAATCACGTACTGCGTTAGCGATGGGTGTGAGTAATTTAGTAGAAATTTTTGATGAAAAATACTACCGTCATATGTCGGGTGGTATTTTAGAAGCCTTTGGAAAATTATTTTACAGAGATTTAAAAGTATATTTATATCCGATGAAAGATCCAGAAACGGGTGAAATTATTACTTCGGAAAACTTAAAAGTGCATCCGAGAATGAAAGAATTGTATAAGTTCTTTAAATACAACGGAAAAGTTACCGATATTGAAACTTACGATGCCAAAACTTTAGATATTTTCTCCAGAAAAATATTAAAAATGATTGCCAAAGGCGAATCTGGCTGGGAAAATATGCTACCAGATGGCACCGCAGAAATCATTAAAAAAGACCATTTATTTGGCTATCAAAAAGAAAAAGAATTAGCCAAGTCATAAACTAAAAATTCCTGATAAATTCAGGATTTTTTTTTACAATTTTTTCACTACAAAAGTGACAATTCCCCAGATAATAAAATTATTTTCCTCTGTGATTTCAATGGGTTCAAAGAGTTTGTTTTCTGGGAGTAAGAGTAAACTATTTTCTTGTACTTTAATTCGTTTCACGGTAAATTCTCCATCGATAAAACAAACGGCAATTTTTCCGTCTTGAGGTTCTATACTTTTATCGATTACTAAAATATCACCATCGTCAATTCCGGCGCCTGTCATAGAATTTCCATTTGCTTTAGCATAAAATGTAGCCAACGCATTTTTTACTACTATTTGATCAATACTTACTCGTGTGCCATCGAAATCTGCTGCTGGAGAAGGAAATCCTGCTTTAATTCCACTGGAAATATATGGCATTTCTAAATTGCTTTCCGTATTTGGAATAAAAAACGATAATTTATTTTGTGCTAACATTTTATATCTAATAATTCTGTTATATCTGTAGTGTATTTTTTGGATAAAAAATTTTGTTTCATTTTCCAAGTGCGTTGCAAATCTTGATTCCCGAGTCGGATTTTTCGTTCGCCGGTTTTCTTTCGGATGTCATCCATTACTTTCATTAATTTTTCGTGTTTCGGATTTTCTTCTACAAATAAATTAAATTGTTTTTGGTGTTGCGGAATAATATCAGAAATAATGATTCCCGCTTTTGTATAAGTTTCGCCAGGCTGAAACAATTTTTCTAACATTTTAATAGCCGTGGTACTTATTGTCAAACTTGATTGTGTGGCAAAAGGCATTGTTTCGTAAAGGGTAAAATTATAACGTTCATTACCTGCTTTATACTTGTCTTTTCTGAGATACAAAACCAAACCGTAACAACATGATTTTTGCATACGTAATTTTTCGGAAGCAACTGTTGCAAAAGTAGAAACGCGCTCTTTCAATTCGTTTAAATTGGTAATTGATTTTTCAAAAGTTCTCGTTACCGCTATGTTTTTTTTGGCTTCTGGTTGTTGCTCCAATTCTAATACAGATTGCCCTAAAAGTTCCGCACGAAGACTTTTTCCTACCACACCCATAGTTCTTTTGATAAAATCTTCATTATGAGGTGCCGTAAAGTCATAAGCCGTAACCATTCCAAAGGCCTTCATTTTTTTTGACAACCGGAAACCTATGCCCCAAACGTCTTCAATTTTTGTCCATTTTAAGGCTTTGATTCGTTTTTCTTCGGAATCAATAACATAAACACCGCCCGTTCTATCTTGAAACTTTTTAGCAATTCTGTTGGCGACTTTACTCAGCGCTTTCGTTTCGGCAAAACCGATGCAAACTGGCAATCCAATCCATTTTTGCACCCGTTGTTTCATTTGCAAACCACAAGTTTCAAAATTAGTTGTATTGGTATTTTTAAAATTAAGAAAAGCTTCGTCTATACTATAATTTTCGATATCTGGTGTAAAATCTGCAAGCACATCCATGACACGTTTACTTAAATCGCCATACAGCGCATAATTGGATGAAAAAACAGCAATTTGATGTTGTTTTATTTCGTTTCTAATTTGAAACTCAGGTACACCCATAGCAATACCAAGCGCTTTAGCTTCATCACTTCTGGAAATCACACAACCATCGTTATTGGATAAAACGACAACCGGTTTTTTCTTGAATTGAGGTTGAAAAACACGCTCACAAGACACATAAAAATTATTACAATCGACCAATGCAAACATATGCCAAAGGTACTATTTTGACTTGGAAATTAGATTGAAAATTTATTAACAATATGTAGTAAAATTTCAAAAAAAATTCCAAATTTCAATAGTTTCAATGAAATTTGGAATTAAAGTAAGGATGTAATATAGAAAATTATTCGTTTTTTTCTAACTCACCTATTTTGATTAAATTTTTATCCGCTTCCATAACAACCGCTACATACACTTCATCTTTAAATTTAGTCATAGAAACATTGTTTTCTAATGATACATTTAATTCTTTTTCTGAAATTCTGTATACTGCACCTGTACTGATATCAACAATCATACCTATAAGTCCTCCTATAGCAATGTTTCCCATGTACCAGCCATTAAATTTTCTGGTTAAAGTAGCTTCATATGGCTTGTAACCATCTAAAACAATTTTTACTTTATGTACTTTTACACCTCTTTTTAATTTAGTTTCAAAAGGCGTATATCCCAATTGTACATCATTTACAAAAACAGAAGCTTTTGCTGGTGTAGAATTAAAACTAACTTTTTGTTTAGATCCTGAAACAATTGTTGCACAACCTGTTACAACTAAAGAGATAATTAATACTGATAAAAAAACGATTTTTTTCATAAAATAAATAATTAAAATTATACGTGTAACGCTCTATTTGCTGTAGCAGCTAAAGCGGCTTCTTTGATGGCTTCGGCAAAAGTAGGATGTGCGTGTGACATTCTTGAAATATCTTCTGCACTAGCTCTAAATTCCATTGCGGTTACCGCTTCTGCAATTAAATCCGCACAACGTGCACCAATCATGTGAACCCCTAACACCTCATCTGTTTTAGCATCGGCTAAGATTTTTACAAATCCGTCCGTGTCGCCACCAGCTCTGGCTCTTCCTAATGCTTTGAATGGAAAACTTCCTGCTTTAAACGCAATGCCTTCAGCTTTTAATTGCTCTTCTGTTTTACCCACGGCTGCCACTTCTGGCCAAGTATATACTACACCAGGAATTAAATTATAATCGATATGAGGTTTTTGTCCGGCTAAAATTTCTGCAACCAGTACACCTTCTTCTTCCGCTTTGTGTGCTAACATGGCACCACGAACTACATCCCCAATTGCATAAATATTAGCAGCTGAAGTTTGTAAATGTTGGTTCACTTCAATTTGTCCTCTATCGGTAACTTTTACTCCTGCTTTTTCTGCATGTAAACCATCCGTATAAGGACGACGACCTACTGAAACTAAAGAATAATCCCCTTCTAATGTAATGATTTCTCCTTTTGCATTTTCAGCTTTTACAGTAACTACATCTCCTGCTCTATCTACAGATTGTACTTTATGTGAGGTATAAAATTTCATACCTTGTTTTTTCAATACTTTTGTTAATTCTTTAGATAAAGAAGCATCCATTCCTGGAATAATTCTATCCATAAATTCTACTACAGAAACTTGAGCACCTAAACGAAGGTATACTTGTCCTAGCTCAATTCCAATAACACCACCACCAATAATTACTAAATGCTTTGGAACTTCTTTTAATTTTAAAGCTTCCGTTGAAGTAATGATTCTGTCTTTATCTAATTTGATAAAAGGTAATGAGGAAGGTTTAGAACCTGTAGCAATAATGATGTTTTTTGATTCGATGATTTCTGACGTTCCGTCTGCTTTAGTTACCTTAACAGAAGTCGCACTTTCAAAAGAACCTAATCCTTCAAAAACAGTTACTTTATTTTTATCCATTAAGTATTTTACGCCACCAGAAGTTTGATCCACTACTGCTTGCTTTCTGGCAATCATTTTTTCTAAATTTACTTTTACCTCACCTGAAACTTCAATTCCGTGGTCGGCAAAGTGTTGCAATTCTTCATAATGATGTGAGGAGGCTAATAATGCTTTTGATGGAATACATCCTACATTCAGACAGGTTCCACCAAGTGTGGCGTATTTTTCAATAATTGCTGTTTTAAATCCTAATTGGGCACAACGAATAGCGGCTACATATCCTCCAGGTCCAGAACCAATAATGGTTACATCAAATTGACTCATAAATATATTTTATAAAATGTTATAGTAAGTTTTTAAAGTACAAAAGTAAAGTTTTTATATAAATATGTATCGCTATTTAGCGAAAAAACTTTACTATTTTTAATTCAACACAAATGAAGTAGAATTTTTAACTTCTCCAATCATAAAAGTACTATGCGTACTACCAATATGCTGCAAAGTGGTTAACTTAGTAACCATAAATTCTCTATATTCTTCCATATCTTTTACGCAAATTTTCAGAATATAATCGTAGTCGCCACTTACATGAAAACATTCTAAAACTTCCGTTAGTGTAACTACTTCTTTTTCAAATTCGGAAATTAAGTCTCTTGAATGTTTAATTAATTTCACGTGACAAAATACTACAAATCCTTTATTTATCTTAGTTTTATCTAAAATGGTAGCATATTTACTAATAATGCCTTCACGTTCCAATTTTTTTATCCGTTCATACACTGCAGTTACAGATAAGTTTAATTTACTAGACAATTCTTTTGTAGTTTTTTTAGAATCGATTTGCATCAATTCTAATAATTTTTTATCGATTGCATCCATTGGTATCGTAATTTATTTATTAATAATACATAAAAAAAACTCTGCTCCATGAAGTTTCTAACTTCGTGGAGGCGATAAAAGTTTTCCGAACTTTACTAATCGGTCTGAGACCGAAAAATACTTCCTCGAAGTCAGGAGACTTTGAGGAGCGGGTCGTAATTTATTTGGTAAAAATACATAAAAAACCTAAATTAATGATAAATAATCTATAATTTATACATATTACAGATAAATAAACTAAATTTAAAGGCACTTATTGAAATTTTAATTTATTTTTTTGAATTTTGATAGATAAAACTAAATCATCATGAGCCAATTTAATCCAGCCGACAAAATACAAGATTTACAGTATTTTGGCGAATTTGGAGGGGTAAACCCTTCTATATCCGATTCATCTACCTATACATTTCTTTCCGCTAAAACTATGTTTGATACCTTTGAAGGTAATGCAGAAGGATGTTATTTATATTCCCGACATTCTTCACCTAGTAATTTGTATTTAGATAAAGCGTTAGCAGCAATGGAAGGCACTGAAACCGCTAATGTTTCTGCTTCTGGTATGGGCGCGATTACACCAACAATTTTACAACTTTGCGGACAAGGCGACCACGTGGTTTCTAGCAGAACCATTTATGGAGGAACGTATGCTTTTTTGAAAAATTTTACACCAAGATTGGGTATAAAAACTACTTTTGTTGACATTACTAAATTAGACCTTGTAGAAGCTGCCATAACACCAGCAACTAAAGTTTTATATTGTGAAACAGTGAGTAATCCATTGTTAGAAGTAGCGGACATTGCTTCATTAGCTAAGATTGCGAAAAAACATAACCTTAAATTGGTAGTGGACAATACTTTTTCACCTTTATCGGTATCGCCTGCAAAATTAGGTGCAGATATTGTTATTCATTCTTTAACAAAATACATCAACGGAAGTTCAGATACGGTGGGTGGTGTAACATGTGCTAGTCAAGAGTTTATTAACGAATTAAAAAACGTAAATTCTGGTGCCAGTATGTTATTAGGTCCTACTATGGATAGTTTACGTTCGGCATCGGTAATGAAAAACTTAAGAACACTACATATCCGAATGAAGCAACACAGCCATAATGCCATGTACTTGGCACATAAATTTGAAGCAGACGGCATAAAAACTGTTTATCCAGGTTTGGCTAGTCATCCTAGCCATGAAATATATAAAAATATGATTAATCCAGAATATGGTTTTGGGGGTATGATGACTATTGACGTAGGCAGTTTAGAGAAAGCCAATGCCTTAATGGAATTAATGCAAGAAAGAAATTTAGGCTATTTGGCGGTAAGTTTAGGATTTTACAAAACCCTTTTTAGTGCACCAGGAACATCCACATCTTCTGAAATTCCTGTAGAAGAACAAGCAGAAATGGGTTTAACTGATGGTTTAATTCGTTTTTCAATTGGATTGGATAACGATATCGAAAGAACGTACCAAAGTATGCACGCTTGCATGAAAGAATTACATATACTGTAAAAAAATATTTAAAACTTAAATCCGTCCAAAAATAATCAGGACGGATTTTTTGTAACAAATGCTTATCTTAGCCCACTAATTAAAAACTATATTCAGAATAATGAAAAACTATATTTTAAGTTTCCTTTTAGTTGGAAGCATGTCTTTCGCACAACAATTAGCTATTGAAGAAACCGTTACGGGTCCAAGAAAATATGCTCCCACTTCATTAACTGCAGTTCAATGGAGAAAAGATTCAAAATCCGTTTCCTATTTAAGTGCTGATTTTACTAACTTATTAGAAAAAAGCGCAACAAATGGTTGGAAAGAAACTGTTTTAGCTACAAAATCAGAATTTGAATCGGCTTTAAAAGCAGCAATTACAGGAGAAGAATTTGCTTTACGCACCTTTCCTTTTAGTATAGAATGGAAAAGCAACCATACATTTCAAACAGAAATTGCTTCAAAAACTAATCAATATCAAGTAACGTATGATGTAATTACTAAAAAAATTACTTCAAAAATTGGATATTCTATTGAAGGTAGTCAAGCGAGATTTGCTTCTAACAACAATGTAGCTTGGTTAAAAGACAACAACATTAGAATTACATCGAATAATAAAACCATTGAAGTTACAAACGATGAAAATCCAGCTATTGTAAACGGTTCAGATTATGTACACCGACAAGAATTTGGTATCGATAGAGGAATGTGGTGGAATGCTACTGGAACACAGTTAGCCTATTATAGAAAAGATGAAACTATGGTGGGTAATTATCCAATTATCAACTGGAACGAACGTGAAGCTGTTAATAAAGACATTAAATACCCAATGGCTGGAATGACCAGTGAAAATGTAACTTTAATAGTTTTTGATGTGGCAACTGGTAAAAAAGTGACCCTTCAAACCGGTGAACCTAAAGAACAGTATTTAACAATGGTTTCTTGGGAACCAACTGGAAAATACATTTTTATTGGAGTATTAAATCGGGACCAAAATCATTTAAAATTCAACAAATACGATGCCACAACAGGTGCTTTTGTGAAAACATTATTTGAGGAAAAGGCTACTAATTGGGTAGAACCGCAACACGCTTTAACTTTCGTACCAAACCTTCCGAATCAATTTATTTATCAAACAGATTTTAATGGATACAATCAAATGTATTTGTACAATACCGATGGAAAATTACTAAAAAACTTAGGTTTTAAAGACGTTGTGGTAACTAATTTGTTAGATTTTGATGCTTCCAACACAAAAATTAATTACATTGGAACGGCAAATAATGGATTAGACAGACAACTTTATCAGGTTGATATAAAATCCGGAAAAACAATTCAGTTAACTACAATTGCTGGAACACATAACGTTTCTGTTTCTTCTGATGGTATGCTGGTTTTAGACCAATATAGTAATGCAACCACACCCAATGAAATTTCAATTTTAAATATCAAAACAAAAATGGCAAATACTACTTTAGTAAAAGCCGATAATCCATTTACAGGAAAAATCGATATGCCAAGAATTGAAATGGTTTCACTAACAGCAGCAGATGGTACAACACCATTGAACGGAAGATTAATTTATCCAGCCAATTTTGATGCGACTAAAAAATACCCGGTTATGGTCTATGTTTATGGTGGTTCGCATGCACAATTGGTAACTAACAAATGGTTAGGTGGCGCTGGTTATTTTGATATGTATATGGCACAACAAGGCTATGTAGTATTTACTTTAGATAACAGAGGAAGTGATGCCCGTGGAAAAAAATTCTGTGAAGTTACGCACCGAAATTTAGGTGTAAACGAAATGGCAGACCAAATGAAAGGTATCGCATTTTTAAAATCAAAATCATTTGTAGACGCGGATAAAATTGGCGTTTTCGGTTGGAGTTTTGGTGGGTTTATGACGACTTCCCTACTTACTTCGCAACCAGATACCTTTAAAGTAGGTGTGGCTGGCGGACCCGTAATGGATTGGAAATACTATGAAATTATGTATGGAGAACGTTATATGGATACCCCTCAAGACAACCCAGAAGGCTATGCAAAAACATCTTTATTAGACAAAGTTAAGAATTTAAAAGGACGTTTGTTAATAATTCATGGTGCTCAAGATCCAGTTGTGGTACAACAACACAGCATGAATTTCATTGAAGCTTCTATTAAAGCTGGAAAACAAGTGGATTATTTTTTATACCCAAATCATGAACATAATGTGAGTGGTAGAGATAGAATTCATATGTATGCCAAAATAGCGGATTACTTTGATGTGCATTTGAAGGAATAATATTTAATTAGACAATTTGACCATAAAATTAAAATCCGTCCAGAAGAATTCGAGACGGATTTTGTATTTATGTTATGACGTTTAAGACAATCTACTAATAAACCTCGAATAGGGATCTTTAAACTGAAAGCCATCTTCGGTTCTTTCCTTTGATAGTTTTTTGTATTCCACTAAGGCCCAAAGGATAAATTCTTTAAGGAAATATTGATCTAAAACAGGAATTTCTGGCTGGTATTTTTGAATTAATTTTTCTAATGGTTGCACCTCATCTAGGATATTTTTATACACTTCATCGGAGCAATCATCCGTTAATTCAAAACCGGATTCGTTGAAAAACCATTCCGTAATTTCGGAGTATGGTGTAGTTACATCTTGTTTCTCTAACTTTTCAATTTTAGGAAAATAACCTGGGAAAAAAGTATGAATCGCATTGGCAATTAAATATTGTGCTACTACTCCAGCGCCTTCTTGTTCGCCTTCATAAACCAATTCTACTTTTCCAGTTATGGCTGGGATAATTCCTAAAAAGTCCGACAAACGAACCGTTGTTTTTTCTTCCCCATTTAGTAAGGCTCTGCGTTCGGCCGTACTAATCAAATTCTCATAAGCGGTAATACTCATACGAGCGGAAACCCCACTTTTCGCATCTATATATTCGGACTCTCTAGCTTCAAAACCTACTTGCTCTAACAAATCTTTTGCTAAATTAGGCACATGCACTAAAGTCGATTGATTTTCGTCTAATTTAGCTTCTTGCGTGGTAATAATTTTAGCAATTTCAATAGTTTCTGGATAATGTGTTAAAATTTGAGAACCAATTCTGTCTTTTAAAGGGGTGACTATACTTCCACGATTGGTATAATCTTCTGGATTTGCGGTAAAAATAAATTGTAAATCTAATGGCATTCTTAATTTAAACCCACGGATTTGAATGTCGCCTTCTTGTAAAATATTAAATAACGCTACTTGTATACGGGCTTGTAAATCCGGCAATTCGTTAATTACAAATATACATCTGTTGGCGCGAGGAATCATTCCGAAATGAATCACACGTTCATCGGCATAGGATAATTTTAAATTGGCGGCTTTTATTGGATCTACATCACCAATTAAATCCGCTACTGTTACATCTGGAGTAGCTAATTTTTCGAAAAAGCGCTCGCTTCTATGTAACCAAGAAATAGGCGTGTCGTTACCTTTTTCAGCAATCAAATCTATCGCATAACGAGAAATTGGATGTAACGGATCGTCATTAATTTCTGAACCGGTTACAAATGGAATGTACTCATCTAAAAGTTCGACCATTTTTCTAGCCAAACGTGTTTTTGCTTGGCCGCGTAATCCTAATAAATTAATATTATGACGTGATAAAATAGCACGTTCCAATTCTGGAATTACAGAATTTTCAAAACCATGTACACCCGTAAAAGTCGGCTGTTTGGCTATTAGTTTGTTTCTTAAATTTGTACGCAACTCCTCTTTTATATTTTTAGATTGATACCCGGATTGTATCAATTCACCTAATGTTTTTATGTGTATCATAGTAGTGCTTTTAACCGCTAATTAGCAGCTGCTGTTTTTCTGTAAATTCTTTATTTTGATATTGCTTATTTCAGTTTCTTTTTTCTGTTCGCTTCATAATCTTGGAAAATCATTTCTCCCAATCCACTTAAACCTGTGTAGAAGGCTTTTCCTTGATTGGCTTCCGTAAATTTATCTACAAATTGTTGCAAATAGGGATCGTTGGCAATCATAAAAGTTGTAATTGGAATATGTAATTTTCTAGCTTGAGCGGCTTGCGTGTAGCATTTTTCAACAATATATTCGTCTAAACCATTACTATTCATGTAATAGGAGCCATCTTTTTCCCGAACACAGCTAGGTTTTCCATCAGTAATCATGAAAATTTGTTTGTTGGTATTGCGTTTTCTTCGCAGCATATCCATTGCTAATTGCAAACCTGCAACGGTATTGGTGTGATACGGTCCTACTTTTAAAAAAGGTAATTCTTTTATAGAAATTGGCCAAGCATCGTTACCAAAAACTAAAATGTCAATGGTGTCTTTCGGATAACGAGTAGTGATCAGTTCCGCTAGCGCCATAGCTACTTTTTTAGCAGGAGTAATTCGGTCTTCACCATACAAAATCATACTATGAGAAATGTCTATCATTAAAACAGTACTCATTTGAGATTTGTAATGCGTATCTTCAATTACCAAATCATTTTCAGTAAGTTGAAACTCACCTATTCCATTATTAATTTGTGCGTTTTTTAGACTTTCCGTTAATGAAATTCTATCTAAAGCATCCCCAAAATTATAACTTCTAAGTTCGCCCGTAAGTTCATCGCCACCGCCAAGTTGTTTCGATTTGTGATTGCCGCTACCCGATTTACTTAAATTTCCAAAAATTTGGTCTAAAGCGGCTTGACGTATTAGTCGTTCTGTTTTTGACGTAATAGTAACTTCACCCGTTCCATCGCCCGTTATTTCTTCACGAATGAAACCTTTTTTCTTTAAATCTTCAATAAAATCTTCAATAGAATAGTCTGGAGTGGTTAATTTGTATTCGGCATCAAGTTCCCTAAGCCAATCTATAGCTTCGTCGAAATCACCAGAAGTATGTACAATTAATTCTTTAAAAACACTAAAAAGTATTTCAAACGGTGTCTTAAATGGCTTTTCATATGTTTTAAAATATAACCCTTTTTTCATGTTATAAAATTACAAGGTTAGTTTTTAATGACAAGAAAACGATTGCTAATTTTTAGTTAAATCTAATAAAACTTTCCATCCACATAAAACCACTTATCCTGGAAAAAAATAAATGTAGATTTTTCGTGATGGATTTGTGGGATTTTGTTTTCATCAAAAAAATAGGCTTTAAATTCTACGGTGTTTTCAGTACTGTTTAGAATTTCTAATTTGTGCCAAATGTTTTGTTTTGCCCAAGTTAAAATATCTAATTTATTCGTATATTTTTTTTGAGAGATGTGTGTGGTGTTATATAAATAGTCGGCATTATGAAGACAAAATGCTGTAAATCTGGATCGCATTAATTTTTCAGCTGTGGGTACCATTAAGTGCTCCTGAATAAAGGGCAAACAACATTCTTGGATGCTAATAGGGTTGCCACAAGGACAAAGTTTAATGTCTTCCATTTTGGATTTTAAGTTCTAAATGTTTCAGCAAAACCTGATATTTACTTAATTCAATTAAATGGTCATCTGACACCACTTCATCAATTAAATGTTCCACTTCCTCACTCACTTCAAGCAGCAAAAGTTGGGCGACATCCCAATCTTTTTTGGCTAACAAATCAATAATTGTTTGAACTTTTGGCTTTAAATTAACTAGTTGTTGAGAATGCATTACTGGTTTTTAAGCGATTGCTTGTATTGTTCTAATATAGATGCTTTTTTAGCTGCAGACGTTTGTTTTGTTTTTTGAATTTTCTTCAAATGATTGTCCAATTGCTTTTTATGCTTGTCTTTATTTATGGCATTATTTCTTCCCATGTTGCAAAATTTTCTTCAAATTTACGAAACTTTCGTTGGTATTGATCAATTCTGTAAGCATTTTCGATTTAATTTCTTCAAAATCATCGAAAACTAGGTGTTTTGCCCAAGTAGTAGCATCTAGGACAATTTTGATTTCTTTTATCCTTTTAGCTGTTTCCGATGCGTTTCTGAGTAGTTGATGATCGTAATTTGGATGGTCTTTATGATTAAAATGGACTTCGTTATTGTCAATATCAATTACAATAAAAAACAATTTTTCAGTTTCATTATTTGGATAAAAATCTGTCCATTTCGCAAATCCAACAATTTCTGTTTGATTTTTATAGCTAGAATTAGGAATCAATCTCCATCTGCAATTGGCGGCTCTTCCCCAATGGTTTGATTGTCTGTAAACACCTAATTCTGTAAAATAATAGGCACTTCCAGAAGCACTTTTATAGCCCAATTTCAAATGTAACAAAGTAGAACTTTCCACTTGCTGAAACAGGCAAAAGGTATGTTTGTGAAAATTAGTACGAGTATACATTAAAACTCACCTAATTTTAACTCCCAAACTGTTTTATTATTTGATCCAAATGCCTTTTGAACAGGAAAAAAGTATACTTTTTGAGTAAAATTATACGTTTTAGTTACTGATTTGTTTGTAACTAACAATTGATATTTAATATTGAAACTATTTTCGTTTACAGCAATGTTTTGAATGTCAGTAACACTAACTACTAACTTATTCTCTTTACAAAATTGTAAAGCTTGCTCAAGAGTTATTTTCTGATTTGAACCTGTTATAAAATCTTCTACCAAAACTTTATCTGACAAAAATAGTTGTGTAATAGTTGTGTCTAATTCCTTATGTAAATCGATAGCGTCCGATTGACTATACATCGCTAAATAAGTATAAAAATCTGTTATTAGCTGCTCGCTTTGAGTCGCGTAAGCTGAAATAACTTTAGAATTAAAATTAACAGCAATTGAATTGGAATTTATTGTTTTTTTAGAAACCTCTTGTGTTAATGAAACCGCCTCTTTCTGAGATTGATTTCTATCAGAACTTTGTCCAAATAAAAATAGTGGAAAAATTAATAAACTATAGGAAATAATTTGTTTCATTTTATTCTGTTGTTAATCTTAAAAAAGATATTTTATTGTCATTATCTTGTTTCAACTCTACAATCTTTAATTTTTTCAAGGATGCAGTAGGTAAAATTACTTTTTGAGAAAATTCTTGTTTATTAAAATATTCCGCTCCTAAATTATTTTGTAACATCACCATTACTTCTAAATTGTCCGATAAAATTTTATTAAGTTGTTCTTTTCTGGTTTGCCAATCTTTAATGTCGCTTTTCATAAAAGCTTTTAGCATCATGGCGTAATCGTTTGGATTTAGTTCTACTCTAGTTACTGGTTCATTTGGCAAAATAGTGATTTCTTTTGGCTTATAAAATGGGCTTTTAAGTACTACTTTTGTGGCTTTATCTATTTTAAAAGTGGAAGAATTTATGTCAATTTGTTTTTCTACAGTATCTTCAACAACATAGGCTTTCACTTCATCTTTTGCAATAGAATCTTTAGTAAAACTATTTTGAAATTCTAATTTTTGTTCCTCTTTTGAGGCGAACTTCCAAATAAAAAATCCAATACTTAAACTACCAAAAAACAACATCCAAATTCCAAATTTCTTACTGAAACCAAACCCTACATTCTTATTGTTATTATTATTGCTGTTGTTATTGTTATTGTTATTGTTATTGTTATTGTTATTGCTATTGTTATTGCTATTGCTATTGACACTATTTGCAAACACAAATTCATCCCAACCCGATTTTCCAACATACACACTTAAAATATCTAACATATCCTTTCGTGGTAGTTTTTGGTTGGTTTCAGGTTTCAAATGGGTATATATCCACTTTTCGCTAACCGTCTGTTTAGTTGTAAGTTGAATGTCGTCAATTAGATTCAAAATATCTTGGGTACTAAAACTTTTCCAACTTCCATTAAAATAGGGATAGCTTTTTTGGTACTGTACCAAAACGCATTTTTTAAGTTGATAAAATAGTTCTAAATCGGTCATAAATTGCTTTTCAAAAGTAGTAGTTCTTACTTTTTTTACTACTGTAAAACGGCTGTAAATGTACTGAAAATACTTTACATTACTAATACAGTGGTTTTACCAAGAAAAAATTTTGGTGTTGTGATATGTTTGCCTTGTTAAACTTTAAAAACAAACTAGTATGAATGCTAAAATTCCCTTATTAATTGCAATGCACGTATTGTCTAATTCTTTATTCGCGCAAATTAGCGGCAACCAAATTTATAAAGATAAAAACAATACGTATCATAGAAATGAAAACACGACTATAATAAATACAAGTCCAAATATTACTATGAATGATTCGATGTTATTCATAACAACAAAAGTCTTATTGAATCAAAAAGCAGATCAATTTCTAATTACTTTAGGTGTTAACGAAGAAAGTAACTCGTCAATTTCCTGCGACAATCAAATTAACAATCGAATTTCAGATTTCATTTCGAAATTAAAATATTTTGGCATAAAAAAAGAAGCTATTTCTGTAGATTTTATTTCACAATCAAAAATATACGACAACCAATTTATTAGGGATACTATTAAAGAATATGAAAAAGGTTTTGAAATTAAAAAGAACATAATTATTGCAACAAATAGGTTGGAAAACATTGATTTAATTATAAAAACCGCAGCAGAATTTAAAATTTATGATATCGTAAAAGTTGACTATTTAAATGATGATTTAACTGCTATTCATGATGAAATTTTTGACGAAGCTTTGAAAATTTGCAAATCAAAAAAAGACAAATACTTACGGGCATTTAATAGAACAGAAATCGGACAAGTGAACATGAGTGAACAATTTTATTTTGTATTTCCGGAAACTCAATACAATGAATACAAAGCGTTTGAAACCACGGAATATGAAACAAATTACAATAATTATACCACTAGAGTCATCAAAAAAGAAAGAAAAAATACTACTTATTATTACAACGGAATAGATAGTAGCGGTTTTGACAAAGTCATACATGCCGCAGAAACAGAAGTTGGCGTACAATATCTTCTAACCATAAACATCTCAGTAAAACTAGTAAACCAAAATAAAAAATAATTTTAATCCTTAAAAATCAATTAATTATGAAATCAAAACACACCCTTTTAGCAGTAGCGTTAGTAGTAAGTGCTACTTTAACTGCACAACATTCTGGAAATGTAAATCAGGAAGATCTATCAAAAAAAGAAATGAGTGGCAACTTCAATTATCAAAATCCAAGTGCCTATCACAATCGGGATGTACCTACAATTCAGACCTCGTATAGTAATGATAACGAAATGGTGATAAGCATAAAAGGAATTTACAATGAAAAAGCAAGTTGTCAGAAAGCCGTGTTTAGCGTGTTGCAAGTTGGAAAAAGCGCTGAAGAAGTTACGGATTTAATGGACGAAAGATTGGAAGCTGTAATGCAACAACTGAAAATATTTAATCCTGAAATTGATGTGATTACAGATATGATTTCCTTTGTACCTATGTATGATTTTGAAGTAACAAAAAAACTTTTTAATCCGAAAACATATAACGAAAAACCTAGTGGATTTGAATTGAAAAAAAATCTAATCATAAAGTTTAAAAACACCAACGATTTAAACAAAATTATGAATGTTTGTGCCAAACAAGAAATTTACGATTTGGCAAAAGTAGATTATGTAACCAGTAATTTAGATCATATTAGAGATGTGTTACAACTTAAAGCATCAGAGGAATACAAACAAATGTTAACCAATTATTCTGCCATTATGAATACCGATTTGTTTAAAAAAGAAAAAACATTAGTAGAAGGATACACTACGTTATACCCAATGGAAAGTTACAAAGCATATACGGCTTACAGTCAGGCAGCCACCAACTTTTCACCTGACAGTCAAGTCAACAATATTAGAAAAAATACTACGCAATTTTATGACGCATCTTTAGCAAAATCACACACTTTTGTAGTAAATGCAGATATTACAGAACCTACCATTCAGATATTTTACGATTTAACCATTCGAATCAAATTACGTGAAGACCAACTTCCAAAAAACACGATAATAAGAAACAACAGATATTATATTATTACTGCAACCGGTGATATTAAGCCACTCGTTTTATAAAAAACATTTAAATACTAAATTCTTCCTCAACTTTAAATCATGTTTCATTAAAGTTGAGGAATTTAGGTTTTTAGTAACATTTTATAAATCCTAAAAAAATACTACATTTGCAGTTATTAAAAATAAAAACTGAATTTTTCAGGATAACCATTTAGAAAAAAAACAATGAAACAAGTAGTACTATTATTTTCGGCATTAATATTAATTTCTTGCAATAAATTTAAAGTTGAAGGAACCGCAAAAGGAATCAAAGACGGCACTAAAGTATTTTTAGAAGGTTTTGGAGAAATGGGACCTATTGCAATGGATACCGTGGAAATTAATGAAGGGAAATTTGAATTTGAAGGAAAAAGCGAACTTCCTGAAATTGGATTTGTTAGTATTGATGGCGTAATTGATCCACAATACCAAACTAGAAAATCACTTCCTTTTATTATTGAAAGCGGTACAATAGAAATTGATTTTGACTCGAAAGATATTCTGAAATCTAAGATTTCAGGAACTACCGAAAATGAATTGTTTCAAAAATATACAGATGAATCAATTATTTTAAACAAACCGAGAGTTGATTTTGAGAAAAAAAATAATGTAGCTATGAAACAAGCCATGGAAACAAATAATGTAGCTGTTCAAAAGCAATTAAATGAAGAATATGGTCAAATAATGCAGTCTATTTCTGCTAAAATGGATGCTAAAACTAAAGGTTATATAAAAAACAATACGAGTTCTATTTTGTCCATGCTTTTTTTAGAAAATTATGTTAGCAGAGGAATGATGCAAGGAAAAGAAGCCAAAGATGCTTTTGATAAATTAGACAAAAAATTATACGAAACAAAAAGTGGTAAAAATGTAAAAAAAGCATTGGACGCACAATTAAAAGCTGCTGCTCCTGAAAAAAAAAAGTAACTAAAGCACCTGATTTTTCTGCAAAAACACCTGCGGGCAAAACCGTTTCTTTAAAAGCATCGTTAGGAAAAGTTACTATTATTGATTTTTGGGCTTCGTGGTGTGGACCTTGTAGAGCAGAAAATCCGAATGTAGTTGCCATTTATAACGAACTACACAGTAAAGGATTAAATATAATAGGCGTATCTTTAGATGAAGATGCCGCCGATTGGAAAGAAGCCATTGCTAAAGATAAATTAACTTGGACGCAAGTGTCTAATTTAAAAAAATGGAAGGATCCAATTGCCTTAGATTATGAAATTGATGGCATTCCTGCTACTTTTATTTTAGATGCCAAAGGAAACATTGTTGCTAAAAACCTTAGAGGCGAAGAATTAAAAGCTAAAGTAAAAGAATTATTAGAAATAAAATAAAAAATAATTATCCCATTTTGTTTGAAAGAATTAAATGGGATTTTTTATGTTTTTAGTTTTCAGAAGGTTATAAAATATTTCATACAATACCGTAAAATAAGTTTGCCACTATAAAAAACAATTATATATTTGCAATCGAAATGGCCTGGGGAGATACTCAAGCGGCCAACGAGGGCAGACTGTAAATCTGCTGTGAAAACTTCGCAGGTTCGAATCCTGCTCTCCCCACAAAAGCACTTCTAACGAGGTGCTTTTTTTGTAGTTATTGGTAAAATATCTAAAAACTGCTTTCATACACTATCCATACACTAACTACGGAGTATCTATACACCATCTACGAAGTAACGCTGTATTAAAACAAAAAAACGGATAGACCCTATAACATAAATTTTTTAGATTATTTTTATATTTGTTAGATAAAGCAACTAAAATATGAAATGGAACGCCAAAATAATCAGCCACAAAGGAACGCCAAGAATTGCTATTTTTTTTGAAAAAGATGCCACATTAATAAGCCGAATTAAAACGTTTGAAAATGCGCTATGGAGTGCCTCTAAACGCTATTGGCATTTACCTGACACGGAGCAAAACCGATTGCATTTTAAACTTCCCTTAGCACCTACTTTACTACCTAACTCAGAAGGAATAGCAAGTATGGAAACTTTTAAACGCTATCTATTATCAAAAAGATATAGCCCAAATACTATAAAAACATATAGCGAAGCATTAAAATCATTTTTAACCTTTTGCAACACAAAAGCTATTAAAGAAATTAGCAATGAAGATGTTATTGCTTATAACAATGATTACATTTTAAAAAACAAATTTTCTTCTTCTTACCAAAATCAAATTGTAAACGCTATTAAACTTTTCTTCAAAATTGTAAAAGAAACCGCAATTGAAATTGATAAAATACATCGCCCGAAAAGAGAAAAAGTATTGCCTAATGTTTTGAGTAAAGAAGAAATAAAAGCTATTTTAGAAGCACCTAAGAACCTAAAACATAAAGCAATGCTGTCAATGATTTATAGCTGTGGCTTAAGAAGAAGTGAATTATTGAATTTAAAACCAAATGATATTGATTCAAAAAGAAACGTTGTGATAATAAGACAATCAAAAGGTAAAAAAGATAGGATTACACCATTATCTCCAAAAATATTAACATTATTGAGAGCATACTATAAAGAATACAGTCCAAAAGTTTATCTTTTTGAAGGACAAGAAAAAAATACACAATATTCTGCTAGAAGTTTAGAGGAAGTATTAAAAAAAAGTATTACATTAGCTAAAATAAACAAACCTGTTACATTGCATTGGCTGCGTCATAGCTATGCAACACACTTGTTAGAAAGTGGAACAGATTTAAGATATATACAAGAATTATTAGGGCATAATAGTAGTAAAACGACTGAAATTTATACACATGTGAGTACTAAAAACATTCAGCAAATTAAAAGTCCTTTTGATGATTTATAAAAAAATAATACGCAACAATAGTTGAGCAAAGCCATACAAAAATAGATAGATTAGCTCAACTATTAAACAAAAAACTGAGTATATAAACAAGTTATAAGCCATTTTGGACGAACGAAACTTTAAAAAGACAATTATGCCTAGACAATTTGATCCAAATTCAAAATATGGAAGAAAAAAAATGCGTGAGCAAGCTGAATATAATTATAGAACAGGAACACCAGAATATAGAAAAGATATTGACGAAATTGGCTGTGTCGTTTGGGGTGTAATAATTGGAGTTTGTGTACTTATATTTATACTAATAGCATTAACAAAAGGAACTGATTCTGCAATTAATTGGTTGAAATAAAAAATATAAACAAGACAAAAAAAGATGATGGAAGAAAAAAATGGTAACATACAAATATTAGCAGATAATTCATTTGATGCTGAAAATTATGAGTTGGCTTATAATTATTACAACAGATTATTAGAGCAGGATTTAGAGAATGCCGAGAATTGGTTGAAGAAAGGATATTGTGCTGCACATTTATCCAAATTTGACAGAATGCTTGACAAAGAAGTAATTATGTCAATAAAGACAGCAAAAAACTCAACGTCTTTTAATGATGAAAAAACAACTAAAGTCGCAAACGAAATATCAACAATAATTTTTGACAAAATTGTTGAAAGTGCAAAATTTATTCAAAATGAAATCGACAATGAATTTAACGGAATAAATATTCTTCCCGGAACTCTTCACGGTGTTCATAATTTGAAAAAAATTCCGATACAAATGAAAGTTTGGAATAACTATTCTGAAAAATTATTCCAATACTTTAAAGTTATGGATTTTGTTGTAAGACTAAAACCAAATATGATTACTTGCGAAAAAGGATATAGAAGCGTAAATTACACAAACTTAGTTTCTAATCATTCTGGTGGACATTTTTATAAATTAGAAGGTAATTCATCAGAAAGTATTTTATTACGTGAACTATTTCAATTTACAAAATCAGAATTGAACAGAATTTCACCAAATAATGAAATAACAAATCCTAAATCAACTTCTGGTTGTTTTATCGCGACTGCTACAATGGGAAATTATGACCATCCAATTGTTTATGAACTTCGTCAATTCAGAGATAATTGGTTATTAAAAAAAACTTGGGGTCAGAGTTTCACAAATTGGTATTACAAGAAAAGTCCAAAAGTAGCAGAATTTATTCGAAAATCTGCAACTCTTAAAACCTTGACATTTGCATTTATAGTATTTCCATTATATTGTATTTCAAAACTAATTAAGAAAAACGGCTTATAACAGCGGTTTGGCGCAATTGGGGTTTTAGGCAAACTTTAAAGTTGGTTTTGTACTTGGAAGTTCGGTCTTAAATCGATACATTTGGCTTACAAAATCCCCAACTGACGCCAAGCCACGAGACGTTAACTGCCATATTACCTCAAAAAACCGCTAAAAAGAAATTGAAAAATAAATTACTATTAATAATAACATTTTTTGCCTGTTTAAATCTTTATTCGCAAAACACTTACGTCTTTTTTGGCTCGTTCAACCGTGACAAAACAACCGAGGGAATTTATGTTTATCAATTAGACACAATTAGCGGAAAATTGTCAAAAATCACAACTGTAAAAGGCTTTCTAAATCCATCGTTTCTAACTTTATCGCCAAACGGAAAACATTTATTTGCGTGTACCGAAAGTAAAACTAAAAATGCTGGAAGCGTTAGTAGTTTTGAGTTTAAACCCGAAAACAAAACGCTGACTTTTATAAATAGTCAAAAAAGTGGTGGTGAAAACCCAGTTTTTGCAACTGTTCACAAAAATGGAAAATGGCTAATTAATGGAAATTACACAGAAGGAAGCATTTCGGTTTATCCAATTTCTGAAAACGGAACTATAAATACAATTGCTCAAAAGTTTCAGTTTTCTGAGGGAAGCGTAAATAAAGAAAGACAAGATCGTTCGCATATTCATTCGACCGTTTTTACGCCAAACTTTGATTATGTTTTTTTGCCAGATCTAGGCGCAGACAAAATCAGATGTTTCAATTTTGAAAACGAAAAAAGTGAACCTTTACAAGTTGCTGAAAAACCATTCACGAAAACAACTTTAGGAAGCGGACCAAGACATTTTACATTTCATCCAAACGGAAAATTTGCATATTGTGTTGAGGAATTAAGTGGAACTGTAAATGCTTATAAATATGAAAACGGAAAATTAGATAGTATTCAAAGGATAAATACACATTCCAAAAAACATAAAGAAAATTTTGAAAGTTCCGACATTCACATTTCGCCCGACGGGCGATATTTATATGCTTCAAATCGTGGCGAAGAAAACAATATTGCAATATTTGCAATTCAAAATGATGGAAAACTAAAAACTATTGGCTATCAATCAACTTTAGGAGAACATCCAAGAATATTTGCAATTGACGAAACTGGTAAATTTCTAATCGCAACAAATACAATTAGTGGAAATGTATTTGTATTTAAACGGAATATTAAAACTGGTTTACTGAAAAAAGTAGGAAAAGAACTGAAAATAAAAAGTGTTTCTTGTGTACAAATTAAAAATATTAAAATTGAACTGACGAAAAAATACGGCAGTTAACAGGCGTTTGGCGAGATTGCGAATTTTGTAGTAAATTCACGTTTATTTCTCGCAAGAAATTTTATCTTTGATAGAAAATAATCAGTTCCGAAGTTCGCAACCTCGCCAAGCGCCGGAACGTTACCTGCTATACTCCGAGAACGAAATCGTAAACCAAGAAAAATCTTTCAAATTGTATTGATAAAGTGTTAATAATAATATTTTAATCAATAAAAATCTTCCTCAAAATAATGCTATTTTTGTAAAAATGACTTTGTGAAAAGTTATAAATAAAGAAAACGAAATGATGGAAAAAATAGCAAAACCATTTTTAAAATGGGCAGGCGGAAAAACTCAATTAATAACTGAAATTGAAAGAGTTTTACCAAACGAAATTAGAAACTCAAAATTCACATATGTTGAACCATTTGTGGGAAGCGGTGCTATTTTATTTTGGATGCTAAATAATTTTCCAAAAATGGAAAAAGCAGTTATTAATGATATAAACGAAGATTTAATAAACACTTATAAAACAATTGCTAAAAATCCAAAAGAATTAATCTCTATTCTTGAGATTTTGCAAAATGAGTATCATTCTTTAGAACTAAAAACAGAAGAAAAAAAAGAATATTACTACCAAAAAAGAGAAACGTACAACAAAAGAGAAATAGAACAAAGCGGACAAGCCGCTTTGTTTATTTTTCTTAATCGTACTTGTTTCAATGGTTTATATCGAGTAAATAAAAATAACGGTTTTAATGTTCCGATGGGTTCTTATTTAAAACCAACGATTTGCGATGATAAAAACATTTTAGCAGTTAGTAACGCATTACAGAAAGTTGAAATTTTGTGTGGAGATTACGAACAAACTTTAAATTATTCTTCAAATAATTCTTTGTTTTATTTCGATCCACCTTACAAACCTTTGAGCGAAACTTCAAGTTTCAATTCTTATGCAAAAGATGAATTTGGTGATAATGAACAAATCCGACTTAAAAATTTCTGCTCAAAATTAGATTTGCTAAATCACCAATGGATTTTAAGTAATTCGGACGTTAAAGGAAAAAATGTTGAAGATAATTTCTTTGATGATTTATATTCTGATTTCAATATAAACAGAGTTGATGCAAAAAGAAGTATAAACGCAAATCCTGAAAAAAGAGGAAAATTAAAAGAGTTACTAATTACTAATCAAATAAATAATCAAGAATATGTCAGAGCAATTTAAACTTTTTCTTTCGCAATTAAGCGAAACAAATGCAACTCTTGATTACTTTACAGATTTTGGAAAAATTGTTGGAAACGTAAACAAAATATCTATAAAACTAAACCAACTAAATTATTTAATTGGAAAAGAAAATTTAGACGAAGCAATTCGAGAACTTTTTCAAGAAAACCCAAAAGTTTTTGAAGTTTTAGATATTCTTATTGCTGTCAGAAAGAAAGATAACAAAAAAGTGATTAACAGTGATGCAAAAATAGTTTTGTTAGATAGTTATTTTCATTCAGCCGAAAGTATATCAGTTTATATTGAAAGTACAGGATTAGGAAATGTTTTTAGAAACAAAAATATTACAAATCTTGTAGATTATGTTTTTGGAATTGAAGTTGGTTTGGATACAAACGCAAGGAAAAACAGAGGCGGAACTAATATGGAAAAAGCAGTTGCTTTGATATTAGATAATGCTGAAATATTTTACAAAAAAGAAGTTTACAATACATTATTTCCAGAAATAATAAGTTTAGGCGAAGATTTAAAAAGGTTTGATTTTGCAATCAAGACAAATAAGAAAACTTATTTAATTGAAGCAAATTATTATAATGGCGGTGGATCAAAATTGAATGAAACAGCAAGATCGTATTCAATTGTTGCACCAAAAATTAACCAATATGAAAATTTTGAATTTGTTTGGATAACAGATGGTCAAGGTTGGCATTCTGCCAAAAACAAACTTGAAGAAGCTTTTGGTATTATTCCAAATCTTTATAATTTAACTTCTATCTCAACATTTATATCTCGTATCAAAGCAGAAGGAATTGTAAATTTTTAAGAATGATAAATCCATATTTTAAATCTGAAGACAAAAATTTCTATCTTTTACAAGGAGATACGATGGAACTTTTGCCAAAATTTCAGCATAAATTTGATATGGTTTTTGCAGATCCTCCATATTTTTTATCAAACAATGGTTTATCTATCCAAAGCGGTAAAATTGTAAGCGTAAACAAAGGAACTTGGGACAAATCCGAAGGATTTGAAGAAGTCAATAATTTTAATCGAGAATGGCTTTCTTTGGTTCGTGATAAAATGAAAGACAACGCAACTATTTGGATAAGTGGAACTATGCACAACATCTTTTCAGTTGGGCAAATTTTGACTGAATTAGGTTTTAAAATATTAAACGTAATAACTTGGGAAAAAACAAATCCACCACCAAATTTTTCGTGTAGATATTTTACATATTCAACAGAACAAATAATTTGGGCAAGAAAAGAACCAAAAGTTCCTCATTATTTCAATTATGATTTGATGAAACAACTTAATGATAACAAGCAAATGAAAGATGTTTGGAAACTTTCTGCAATTGCACCTTGGGAAAAATCTTGTGGAAAACATCCAACTCAAAAACCTTTATCCGTTTTATCAAGATTAATTTTAGCATCAACAAAGCCAAATGCTTGGATTTTAGATCCATTTGCAGGAAGTAGCACGACAGGAATTGCATCAAATTTAGCAAACCGAAGATATTTAGGAATTGATAAAGAAACAGATTTTTTAGAAATTAGTAAGAATAGAAAAATTGAAATTGAAAATTATAAAACGGCTGAAAGTTATAGAAAAAAAATTGGCGTATTTGTTGATGAAAGCAAACAGTCT
>RDXY01000053.1 GCA_004293045.1 Flavobacteriia bacterium
CTATTGACAATGATTCAAAATTAACTGATATAGCCAAAAATTATTTTGGAACTGATGAAAGAGTTGAAATAATTTGTGCAGACGGAAGTGAATGGATTAAAAACTACAATAGTGAAAAATTTGATTTAATCTTTGCAGATGCTTGGCCAGGAAAATATAGTGAAATTTACGAAATCCTAGAATTAGTCAAAGTTGGAGGTTTTTATATTATAGATGATATGTTGACACAACCAAATTGGCCTGAAGGACATCAAGAAAATGTCAATAAACTAATCGAATATTTAGAAAACAGAGAAGATTTTCACTTAACAAAGATGAATTGGTCAACAGGAATAATTATTGCGACGAAAAAGTACTAGGCATAACCGCCGTTTGGCAATATGGCGGGTTTTGGGCTTAATTTAAAGTTGGTTTTGTACTTGCAAAGTCAGTGTTTAACCGAAAGTTTATGCTTCCTTAATTCGCCACATCGCCAAGCTGCGAAACGTTGTAGGCAATGCGACCAAAATTGCGCAAAAAACCAAGAATAAAAGACAAAACCTTATCATAAATTTTGAACTATGGGATTATTTGATTTTCTAAAAAAGAAAGAGTTTGAAGAAATAAGAACTCTAAAAGAGAAACTTGAAAAGTTTAAATCAATTATTAATATTCAAGATGAAGTTGATAATAAAAAGAAAGAACTAGAACTATTAATTTCGCAAAAAGAATCAGAACTAGAGTTACTGATTAAAAACAAAACACGTGAAATTTCAGAAAAGGAAGTAGAGCTAAATAAAATTATTTCTGACAAGGAAGTCGAATTAAATTCAACAATTGAAAACAAAAAACAGTCAATAAATTATATTCAAAAAGACTTTGACGAATTAAATCTAAATTATCAAACAGCACTTGAAACATACACTCGACTTCGAAAAGATGTTAGTTTATATGAATCAAAATTAGATTTAATAGAATTTGGAATTTATGAACCAGTCTATGATTTTGAAAAGTCAGAAGATTATAGAACTGAACAAAATAGAATCATCGAAGAACAAAAATTGATGATTCAATCAGAAACGGCTGCAACTTGCAGAACAGAATGGACAATTGATGGAAGTGTTACAAAAGGTAGAGCAACCACAAAAAAATATATAAAATTAGTACTTCGTGCTTTTAATGGTGAATGTAATTCTCAAATTGCAAAAGTTAAATGGAATAACGTTAATCAAATGAAAGAACGTATTCGTAAATCATATGAAACTTTGAACAAACTTGGTGATGGTTATTCAGTTAACATTTCTTATGAATTTCTTGAACTAAAATTAAAAGAAATTACTCTTGAATATGAGTTCCAAGTAAAAAGACAAGAAGAAAAAGAAGAAATGCGAGCTATTCAAGAAGAATTGCGAGAAGAAGAAAAAGCTAGACGTGAATTTGAGCAAGCTCAAAAACAAGCTGAAAAAGAAGAAGAAACTTATCAAAGAGCTTTACTAAAAGCAAGACAAGAAGTTGAAAAAGCAACAGGCGAATTACAAGAAGAATTGAACTCTAAAATTTTAATTCTCGAACAAGAATTATTAATAGCTCAAGAAAAAAAAGAAAGAGCATTGTCTATGGCTCAACAAACAAAACGAGGACACGTTTATATAATTTCTAATATTGGTTCGTTTGGAGAAAACGTTTATAAAATCGGTATGACAAGAAGACTTGAACCTCTTGACAGAGTAAAAGAACTTGGAGATGCTTCTGTTCCGTTTCAATTTGACGTTCACGCTATGATTTATTCAGACGAAGCGAGAACTTTAGAAAGCGAACTTCATAAAGCGTTTTCTAATAAAAAGGTAAATATGTTAAACTACAGAAAAGAATTTTTCAATGTTAGTTTAGAAGAAATTGAGCAAAAAATTGATGAATTAGGATTTGAAGCAGAATTTACAATTTTGCCAGAAGCAATGCAATATAGAGAAACATTAGCTTTATTGGAAAAAATGAATTCTACCGAAGAAACTAAAACTATTGAAGATATAATTGCAGAAGAATACCCAAATAGCTTAAATTAAGCACTGCCTACAACAGCGGTTTTAAGAAATGGCTAGGCTTGGGATTTATTTGAAATTGAAAAGGTTTTTAATTTAAAATTTTGGTTATATTTGTGAAGGCTTGGTCTTGGTTCGTCGCCACTTCTTAAAGCCGCGGCACGTTATGTGCCATATTATGAAACGACTGCTTAACAAAAAAACTACAAAAATTGTATCATCAATTTCGCCTCTGACATTTGAGATGACAGGTGGTGGTTCGTGGGAAGTATGGGACAGATTTATTGCTGTAAACGGACAAAATATCTATCACATTGGAAATGTTTGTGGGACTTGTTCATTCTTCTTTGAAAAACTAAAAGACAACAAAAAATCAATCAATCCCAAAGAGACCATTGACAAACTAAACGTTGGACTTACTTCCATTGACGACAATACAATTGAAATTTTAAGAGAAATAATTCCAAATGGATTTTACGAAATTGCCTTGCTGACAATTTCTCCAAGAATTGCAGTGGTTGGACAAACGGGAGACTATTTTTCAAAGGAACAAGTTGACTTATGGGGAATTGACGGTTACGATGGCGTTCCTCACTCTCCCAAAGTAAATTACTATCGTGGGACAGACAAGGAAATCGGTGACGACAGAAAAATATTTGAATTTTTTATTCCATTAACATCAACTGATAATATAGACCAGACACGAGTTGACTTTTATAAAGAAGAAATTTTAAAAGGCAATAAACCAACAGCAATAAGCCTATCAATTTTAGACATTAAAGAGCCTGTTGTTTGGCCTGACGATGACATCAAACCCGAATTTACTTCTCATTGGTGTATTGCTCATTACATACTTGACGGACACCATAAAATTAAAGCTGCGAGTGACTTAAATTCTGAAATAACTTTACTTTCGTTCACAGCGACAGAAAAAGGAATTTCATCAACTGACGACATTAACGAATTATTGAAACACATTGACAACTAAGAAAAGAAATACGGCACATAACATCACCCAAAAGCTATTGCCGTTAGTTCGTTGTATTTTGGCTTTTCGTTTTCGCATTTTTCTTATCTTCGCTTGACAATTAAACGCTTCGCAATCGGCAACAGCTCTTGGCTGCGGAACGTTGGACAGCAATTTAACAAAAAACCATAAAAATGAGAAAATATCTAATCCTATTAATTTCAGTCATTTCAATTCACAATTCATTTAGTCAAAATGTGTCTCTAGATGAAGCTATTACATTAAGAAAAAAAAGCTTAGCAGAAGTTGAAGAATATTTAACAAGTAAAAATTGGAGTTTGGTTTTAGCAGAAGATCCTACAGAAGATGATATGGGTATGGCAAATTTTGCGTTTGAAAAAAGCGCTTATGATGACAAAGCACAAGCATTTATAACATTCTATTATTCTGCGCGTTCTGGACGAACTAGATTGGATGTACAAGTTCATAAAAAAGAGATTTATACATCTTATATTAATCGTATAAAGGTATTGGGTTGCAAACTTATCAAGTCAAAAATAGAAGACAATAAAATAATTAAAGTGTATCGTGGCAAAACTACTACTATTGAGATTTCAATAGCTACACAAAAAGACTCATTTGATTCAACTAAAACTTCATATCATTTTTTTATAACCGAAAACGAAGACTCAATAAATGATGAATACAATATTGAAGAATAAACTGCTGCCAACAGCGGTTTCAAGAAATGGCGAGGCTTGGGATTTATCTGAAATGGAAAAGGTTTTTAATTTAAAGTTTTAGTTATATTTGTAAAGGCTTGGTCTTGG
>RDXY01000025.1 GCA_004293045.1 Flavobacteriia bacterium
ATGTTCCCGATGCCGTTGGTGTACCAGATATCGTAATTGTATTGGCTGCCCAAGTAGCCGTAACTCCTGCTGGAAGTCCGGTTGCAGTTCCAATACCTGTTGCTCCTGTTGTCGTATGTGTAATTGCTGTTAATGCTGTATTGATACAAAGTGTTGGCGTAGTAGTTGCTGCGGTTACCGTTGTATTAGCAGTAGTTACAATAATAGTCCCTGTTGCGTTTACTGAGCCACATCCTCCTGTTAAGGGGATAGTGTAATTAAAAGTACCTATAACAGAGGGGTTACCAGTAATGGTAATCGTATTAGCTGCCCAAGAAGCGGTAACTCCTGCTGGTAGTCCGGTTGCGGTTCCAATACCTGTTGCTCCTGTTGTCGTATGTGTGATTGCTGTTAATGGCGTATTGATACAAAGTGTTGGTGTAGCAGAAGGCGCTGTTACCGTATTGTTATTAATATAAGTAACCGTAAAAGTAGCATATTCTGGACATGCTGCAAATATATTAGTTACCTTAGCTACAATGGTTTGTGTTGTGCCAAGAGTAGCCGTAAAAGTTGTAAATGGAATACTACTTGGATTCAGAGCATCAGCCATTGAAAAATAATATTCAACATCATGTGTAGCAGGATCTAAACCAGCTAAAATACTACTGTTTTGTGTAGTTAAATTAATGTTTGGATTACAAACAACCATGTTTGGTGGTGTTTGATTAATTGAAAAACCTGTAAAATATTCAACAACAATACAATCGGTTTGAGAACAAGCCCCACCACCTGTAACACTAGCACTTACACAATAAGTACCTGGTGAACTAACTGTTATTGAAGGTGCATCTATATTTAAATTAACTCCATTTCTTGTCCAAACAAAATCAAAATTAGCTGCATTTAATCCAGTACTTATGACTCTAGATTGACCTGGACAAATAGCTTGACCATTAGATACTAGCATGTCTTGAGAATACGAGCCACCTGATCCAATAGGATAAGTTAAATTCGTCAGACCTATATTAAAACTTCCACCTTCTATAAATACAGCGGAATCGTATTGAGTATCATTATAGTCTCCAATAACCAATTTTATAGTATAATTATGATTTGGAATAACGGTTGCAGTAGCTGTCATAGGAACTGTATACCCTCGCATATTCATTACCGTATTAGAGGCAGGGGTAACATTAGGAGTATAAACTGAAAAATAGTTTGGATTTACAGAAGGACAACTTGGGTTAAAAGCATTATTTCTAATGTTTGTAACTGATACAGGTGTTGATGTTCCAGGAATTACTGCTAAATTTTGAGGCGCTGTACCAGCAGTCACATCCGTTAATATAAATGCAAAAACATCACTATAACCACATTGAAAAGTTCCATATTCATTAGAAGCAAAAATAAAATTAAAACTAAAATTATCAGTGAATGGTGTAAAATTAAATTTTATAAATGAAGCATCATTGATACTTCCCGTATTCCCATTTGCAAGACTAATTGCACGGAGATCTAAATCAGTTAAACCAGAACAAACCGTCGAATTATTTGAATCGGAATAATTTCCAGACGAATTTACTGCATTACCAGATCTAATAATAACACCGTCTTGAAAAGGAAAATTTAATGGTGAACCTCCGTAGGTGAATTTACCAATACCACAATTTCCTTGAGAAGTAAAGTTACTAGCTTGTGCACAAGGGGAATCAATTAATACATTCTGAACTAACTGAGATACAGAAAATGATGTGGTGTTAACACTAATTGATTGTGAAAATAATATTCCACTAAAAAATAATAATAAAATTGAAATAGTAATTTTTTTCATGTTGCGTATGTTGTAATTGTGTAAACAAAATTATAATTTTCAAATATATAACTTTACTTTAATGAATGTTTATATCTTTGTAAAAAAATTAAAAAAAATGAATAAAATATCCATAAAAAGCACAAATACTGAATCAATTGTTAAATTTGAGTTGGAAGAATTTATCACTAGAAATCAAAATTTCGAATTTAAAAATATTGATGAAACGGCAAATTCACCCTTAGCGAAGCAATTATTTTTTCTTCCGTTTGTAAAATCAGTATATATTTCAGGAAATTTTATTGCTATTGAAAAATTTTCTATAGTGGAATGGGAAGATGTTCAAGAAGAAGTTGCACAACAAATTGAAGATTTTATTGCCAAAGGAGGGAAAATTATTTTAGAGGAAACTACTACAAAAAAAAATCCAATTACTATTTATGCTGAATCTACTCCAAACCCTTCCGTTACAAAGTTTGTTGCCAACAAAAAATTAACAAATACAGCAGTTGAATGTAAAAACATTGATGAAACAAAAGCTTCGCCTTTAGCTAAAGATTTATTTAGTTTCCCGTTTGTTAAAGAAGTTTTTATTGATGAAAATTACATTTCGATTACAAAATACGATATTGCTGAATGGAATGACATCACGTTGGAATTGAGAACTTTTTTAAAACAATATTTAGAACAAACGGATTTAGTTGTTGACGAAAGTCTAATCGAAAAAACAGATAATTTCAAAATAAAACAAGAAGAATTTTTTGATAATTTAGATGTTACCTCACAACAAATTATTAATATTTTAGAAGAATACATTAAACCCGCCGTTCAAAGTGACGGAGGAAACATTACTTTTAACTCGTATGACGAAAGTACAAATGTTGTAAAAGTGACACTTCAGGGTGCTTGTAGTGGGTGTCCGTCTTCTACATTTACCTTAAAAAACGGGATTGAAAATATGTTACGCGATATGTTAAAAAATAATTCAATTCTAGTAGAAGCTATGAATGGCTAATTTTTTCTTACAATAAATAAAGGGCTTTTTATAGGATGTAAATAGCCTTTTTTTATTGTTTCCAATTTATTTTTTAGTATTCAAAACAAAATCTTTTAAATAATAAGGTTCAAAATAAGCCACATCTTCAAATTGGTTGTTTTGGAATTTTTGAAAGGAAATCACACCCATTTCCGCAGCTGAAGGATATTGAATTTCTGGATAATATTGAAATTTGCCTCCTTTTAAAATTTCTTTAAATTTCATAGCACCGTCACCAATTAAGTGCAACGTTTCAGTTTGTTCTTGATACGAATTTTCATCTATTATTTCAGCTTCCGTTTCACGAATTTTAGTAAAATTACTATCAAAGAAAGCGCTGTAAACTTCTAATCTTCTAGCATCAATCATCGGAATAATTATTCCTGACGATATCTGAATTTTTCTAGCCAAAATTTCTAAAGTATCCACAGCTAATAATGGAATAGATAAGGCATAACACAATCCTTTTGCTGCAGAAACACCAATTCGTAAACCAGTATAGGAACCTGGTCCTTGACTGACAGCTATTGCTTTTACTTCCTGTAATGTTACATTCGTTTCGGCTAGGAGTTCCTCAATAAAAACATGTAATTTTTCAGCATGGGAAAAATTTTGTTCTGCCATTTCTCTTATTGCAAGCGTTTTTCCTTCTTTTGACAAAGCAACAGAGCAATTTTTGGTAGCGGTTTCTATATTCAGAATTAATGCCATTTTGATAGTACGTTTAATACACAAAGAAACAAAAAAAGACACAATTTCTTGTGCCTTTTTTAAAATCAAAATCTAAAATAACTAACTTTTTTGTTCTTTAGCTTTTTTATCCTGGTCAGATTTGGTTTCCAATCTTACTTTATCGTTTGGCTGTAAGTCTTTTGAAACTAAAGTGTATGGACCAATAATTATCTCGTCACCTTTTTTCAAACCTGATAAAATCTCAATGTTTGTATCATCTTGAATACCGGTTTTTACGACTCTAATTTTGGCTTTATCACCAACTTTTACAAAAACACATTCAAATTTTACATCTTTTTTTGGAGCTTTTCCTTTTTTTTCTGCTTCTTCTTTTTCAATTTCAGCTACTATATCTTTTTTTGCAGCTGTAGTATCATCTTTAATAACTATGGCACTAATTGGAACAGCTAAAACATCGGTGCTCCTTTTTGTTTCGATATCAACAGTAGCAGTCATTCCTGGTCTAAAAGGGGAATAACTAACTGGCTTTCCTGCTAATAAGTCTTGATAAGATTCTTTTACTAATCTAACTTTTACTTTAAAATTTGTTACTTGATCTGCTGTTAAACCTGTAGTAGCTGAATTAGAAATGCTTGTAACTACACCATCAAATTTTCTTTTTAAATAAGCATCTACTTCAATTTTTGCCGAATCGCCGATACTTACTTTTACAATATCATTTTCATTTACATCAACTTCAACTTCCATATTATTTAAGTTGGCAATTCGCATCATTTCTGTACCTGCCATTTGTTGTTGCCCTAAAACACGTTCGCCTAATTCGATATCTAATTTAGAAATGGTTCCATCAGCAGGCGCAAAAATAGTAGTTCTTTTCAAGTTATCACTTGCTTCAGTAACGTTTGCTGATGCCGATTTCATTTGATAATATGCGGATTGTTTACTGGCAACTGCTACTTCATAAGCAGAAACAATTCTATCCCATTCTGCACGAGAAATCACACCTTTATCATATAGTTTTTTATTTCTATCGTAATTGGCTTTCGCTTCTTTAACCTGAGCATCAGCTTGACTTACACCCGCTTTTGAAGTCGACAAAGACGCCACGGTTCGGTCTACTCCAGAAGTATAAATATCGGGGTTGATTTTTACCAATAATTGTCCTTTTTTAACTTCCTGTCCTTCTTTTACATTTAAAGCAATTATTTCACCTGAAACTTCTGGCATAATTTTAATCTCAACTTCAGGTTGAATTTTTCCTGTAGCCGAAACGGTTTCAATAATCGTCATCGTTTCTGCTTTGGAAACTTCTACAATTTTACTGTCGTCGTTATTTCCGATTTTTCCTGATTTTTTAAGAAAAATTAATAGTATAATTACTGCAACTACACTTCCTAAAATGATAAATAATTTTTTTCTAGACATGGTTTTATTGTTTTTCTATAAGTGGAATTCCGAAATAAAATTCTAAAATTTTAATTCTAAAAATATAATCATATTTGGTTCTTAATACTTCTGATTGGGCATTTACAAAAGCTACTTGGGATTGGTTGTAATCAAAAATATTCATCATACCAATTTCGTATCTGTCTTTAGCATATTGCATGGCTAATTCACGAGCTTTAACAATTTGTAAGGCGGCTTCATAACTTTCTTTTGCGGCTTTGGTATCGGTATAGGCAGTAAAAACATTACGCTCAATATCTAATTCTTGTTGGTTTTTTGCCAATTGACTTTTCTCCAAAGCAATCTTAGTTCTGGCTACATTATTTCTAACGGCGAAACCATTAAAAATTGGAATATTTAACGACAAACCAAAATTCTGACCTTTATTGGTACTAAACTGATCGAACAAAGGTTTTGGGCTTGTGATGTAAGGTACACCATTAATTACTTGATATCCATTGGAATTTGATGCTCTGGTATTAAAACCATAAAACGCACTTAAACTTGGCAAATAAGCTCCTTTTGCGATGGAAATATCTTTCTCTGCGAGTGCTACATTTGTTTCAGCAATTTTTAATTCTGTTCTGTTTTCTTTAGCTTTTGCAATTACCGCTTCTGGCGTTTCGTTTAAAATTGTAGATAGCATGGTTGGCATATCGTCTTCCGAAATATCAAAATTTTGAAAATCTTCAATTTGTAATAATTGCGCCAAACTTAATTTAGACAATAATAAAGTGTTTTCTGCTACAATTACACGCTGATTCCCTGTTGCCATAGTAGCTTGAATGTCTAATAAATCGCCTTTTGGAACATTCCCGGCATCCACTAATTCAACCGTTCTGTTATATTGTTTTGTATTAAGTAACTTTTGTTGGGTTTGAACTTTTAAGTTTTCTTTATTAAATAATATCTGTAAATACGCATTAGCAACATTTAACGCAATATCTTCTTGCATTTTCGTTAACTGATACTGAGAAGCCAGGATAGCTAAATTGGCTTTTCTTAACTGATTTACATTTTGCAAACCTTTAAAAATATCCACATTTGCATTTAAATTGGCAGAGGTGAATTGCGTCGTTTGATTTTCTAATAAACCCGTAGTAATATTCTGATTTAATCCAATATTCCAAGAATGTGAAGTAGATGCAGCTACATTTGGTAAAAAATTACCAATAGCATCTTTTTTTGCAATTGCTGTAGTTTGCGTATCTAATTCGGATTGTTTAATGGAAATATTATTCTTTATTGCATGATAAATACATTCTTTTAATGTCCATTTTTTTTCTTGGGCAAAAGAAGTAATACTCACAAAAAATAGTATCAAAACGATTTGTACTGACTTCATTATTATAATTGTTTTTACTATTTGACCAATATTAATAAAAAATGTTACACTTTAGAATTAAAATTTTACTTTTATACCTAAATTATTTTAAATTGAGAAACAATATTTCGTGTTAATTTATGTTTTCTCTTTACCTTTTATTGCTAACACATTTATTATGAAAATAAAAATTAAAACTCTACTTTTTGGAATTATAAATATGGTCCTATTTAGTTGCAGTACCTCAAAAAAAATAGAAGCACTAAAACCAGAACCTAGTAACAATGCACCAATTGTATACAGCAATAAAACCTCGCTAATTGCTATGCCGATGGAAGTGAGTCTTAAGGAAGTAGAATATCATTTAAATAAAAACGTAAAAGGTTTAATTTATGCGGACAGCATTTTAAATGACGATAAAACCGAAATGAAAATTTGGAAAACTTCTGATATTAAATTGGTAGAAAAAAATGGTGAAATTGTTTCGGTAATTCCTTTAAAAATTTGGACAAAAATAAAATACGGAACCGAATTCATGGGGCTAAACGATACGAGAGAAATTAATATAAACGGAACCATTACCTTAAATAGTAAAGCCAATTTTGCCAATTGGAAACTAAACACAACTTCTAAAATAGACGATTTTGAATGGAGCGAAAGCCCAAGCATTTTAGTAGCAGGTAAAAATGTGCCCATTACGTATATTGTCAATCCAACTTTAGCAATATTTAAAGGAAAGATAGCCAAGATGATTGATGACGCCATAAATAAAAGCTGTGATTTTAAACCGCAAGTAATGCAGGTTCTAGAAACGCTTTCTACACCATTTATGGCAAACGAAACGTATGAAACTTGGTTCAAATTGGTTCCAAATGAAATGTATAGTACAAATGCTGTTTTGAGTAATTCTAAAATTACAATGAATTTAGGATTAAAATGTCAGATGCAAACCTTAATTGGACAAAAACCAAAAAGTGGATTTGACAAAACTAAAATAGTTTCTAAAGCGGTTGCTAAAATTCCATCCGATTTTAATGCTTCAGTAGCAGCTGTCTCTTCATATGAAAGCGCGAGTAGAATTATGACGAAAAATTTTGCTGGTCAAGAATTTGGTTCTGGGAAAAGAAAAATTACAGTTCAAAAAGTAACCTTATGGTATAAAGATGGCAAAATGATTATTGCTTTAGATATGCTTGGATCAGTAAACGGAACCATTTATTTGGCTGGAATTCCAAAATACAATTCGGAAACGAAAGAAATTTTTTTTGAAGAAATGGATTATGTTTTGAATACAAAAGGCATCTTAACGCGAACCGCAAACTGGTTGTTACAAGGTGTGATTTTGAATAAAATTAAAGAAAATTGCAAGTATTCTATTCAACCTAATTTAGAAGAAGGAAAGAAAAATATGTTGCCTTTTTTAACAAATTATTCCCCAATGAAAGGGGTTTTTGTAAACGGAAAATTAAACGATTTTGTGTTTGAAAAAATGGAACTTACCGAAAATGGAATTGTAGCATTTATCTCTTCAACAGGTACTATGAAAATTACAATTGATGGAATGGAATAGTTTTAGTTAAAATTATTCTAAAACTTCTTTCTTCTTTTGTTTTAAACGCCATACTGCGAAAAAAACTCCCGCTACCAAAATATAGGGTATTGCCATTAAATAAACAATTCCATCATTTACACCTTCGGCAACAGATTTGTTCGCTTCGTTTTGTAGAGAAGCTCTGCACATGGCGCATTGACTTTGAGAAAATAGAGAGTAGAAAATAGAACATAGAACATAAATACTACGCTCAACTTCTATATTCTTTATTCTATATTCTATATTCTTAAATTTACTTAACATAATAAGGTGCAATCATAATATATACTATTACTCCTGTTACAGCTACATATAACCAAATTGGAAAGGTAATTTTAGCAATTTTTTTATGTTTATCAAAACGTTGTGACAAGGCTCGAACATAGGTAATTAATACTAATGGAATAATAATTACTGAAAGCGAAATGTGAGTAACTAAGATAAATAAATAAATAATTCTTAAAAAACCAATAGCTACTCTCTCAGATTCTTCTAAAATTGAATTGTGATTTACATCTCCAAAAACGGCAGAAATTGAAGTCATATGATACGCCACATACATTAATAAAAAGGCTAAAGAACAAGCAATTGCCGTTTTCATTAAATTTTCATGTAATTTTCTTTTTCCGTTTTTAATCGCAAGTACAGCAATAATTAATAAAACGGCTGTAATTGCGTTAATAGTAGCATATATAGGCGGTAAAACGTTTAATGGTGCTACATCATAGCCCAATTTTCTTAAGTTAACTCCAAATAAAGCAGCTACAGCAATTGGAATAATAATAGATACAGCTGTTATTAGTTTATTGTATTTTGTTTCGATGTTATTTTCCATTTTATATTTTTTTTTATTAAACACAGATTGAAGAAATTATATTAATTTCTAAAATTCACATAATAAGCAATTAATTTTTATTATCACTCTTTTAATAATAATTTAATATCTTCTTTTAAAGCATCAATACCTGATTGTTCTATGCCGTCGTAAAACAAAATTGGGTTGCCAAATTTATCTTTTCTACTTCTGATATTTCCTTCTTTATCAATAAGCGCAAATTGTCCTGAATGACCAAAACCTCCTTGTGCTTTTGCATCTTTTCCTGCTTGAATATAAAACCCTTTATTGGCTAAATTCATAATATAATCAGAATCACCACTTAAAAAATGCCAATTTGGATGTTTCACTCCTAACGTTTTGGCGTGTTCCTTTAAGAAAGCAGGTGTGTCATGTTCTGGATCAATAGTTATGGATGCGATTCCAAAATCTAAATTTCCATAAAATTCATCTTGAACTTGTACCAAATTTTTATTCATTACGGGACAAATTGTTAAGCAATTCGCAAAGAAAAATTCAACCACATATACTTTACCTAAATATGATTTATCTGATATTTTTTTATTGTTTTGGTCTGTAAGTTCAAAAGAAGGCACTTTAGCTAATTTTTCTAAACCGCTATCTTTAAATCTTACCCTTAATTCATTTACTGTCCAAATTCCAAACAATAAAACAATAAAGGATATTCCGATATAAGAGTTTTTTTTCATTAATCTAATTTTTAAATCTTGTCTAAAATGCTTAGTTTATTTTTTGATTACTTCTTGTTCAATTTTATCTCTAAAATCATCTTTCCGTTTATTCTTTTTTAAAGCCAAACGGTATTCGCGAAGTAATATTTTTACATCATCCGACATTTCATTGTGTAATTCTGCAGCAGAAATGGTATTATAACATTCTCTATATTCAACTTTCCCTTTAATTTTCTGGCCTTTTCTTCCTCTTAAGTTTTTTTCTTTATCCAAAATATACACAAAAGGAGATCCTGTAAATGCATCTAATTTATTTTTAAATTTAAAGGTATTATAATAAGTCTCAATAGCTTCAGGTTTTCCAAAAAGAAAATGCCAATTTTTTAAATCATTTGAGAGTCTTCTAAACTCCAGCATTATGGCTTTAATTTTATCTTGATTGCCGTCTGGTAAAATCATCACCATTTGAAAATCTTTAAAGCCGCCATATTTATTATAAATTTTCTGATTCAAATTAAATAAATTGGCTTTTACTTCATCAATATTACTTCCAGGAAAGCCTAAAACAGTTATATTTTTATCTAAAACCACTTTCTCTTCATTCAAAGAAACAAATTCACTTGGAAGTTCAGCATGATTTTTTGAAATAACCGGAAGAAATAAGGAATTATGCGAGGCTGTTGCGAAAAACATGTAAGCCACTATTGGCAAGATGAAGAGTACAGTTAATACGATATATTTTTTCACTTCAGTAAAATTAACTATTGAGCTACAAAGATAAAAGAAATCCCGTTCCAATATGATTTGAAACGGGATTATTATAATTTATTTTATTAAAAAATCCATTTATAATGTGAGTTTTTAAATACTTCAAAAATATAATCTGCTTCTATTAAAACAATGAAACATAAATATAAAATTAAAAATACTAATGGTGCTACAATAGACCAGCGTAAACTTTTCTTTTCGCCTTCTAAGTGCATAAATGCCCACATGATGTAGTATGCTTTTACGATTGTTAAAATAATAAACAACCAGTTAAGTAAACTCATTCTTAAGAATGTTCCAAAAAATAGAGCCTCTGGTTTTGTAATACCGAAATATACTTCTACTGTTGTAATTACAGATAAGATTCCGAAAACAGTCCAGATTCTTTTCAAATTAGATTCGTGTGCGTGTGCCATAATATTTATTTTTTACTAAAAATTAAACTAAATAGAAGAATGTAAATACAAACACCCATACTAAATCGACAAAGTGCCAATATAAACCAACTTTCTCCACCATTTCATAACTTTTTCTTCTTTCATACGTACCTAATAATACGTTAAAGAAAACTAAGATATTTAACATTACACCAGAGAATACGTGGAAACCGTGGAAACCTGTAATGAAAAAGAAGAAATCTGCGAATAGTTTATGACCGTACTCGTTTCTAATTAAACTTGCACCTTCTACTACTAAAATAGCATCTTTCAATTTAGCTTCTGATTCAGCACGAGAAAGTACTGTTTTTTCTTTTTTCTTTGTAATAAATTCTGTTCTTACTAAAATTTCAGGATGTGATTGAAATCCAGCCATTACTTCATTAACAGAGTATTGTGGTAATTCGTGGTCATCTTCCATAAACCAAACCCCTTTATCTCTTGTTAATTGCTCTCTTTCTTCCTGTAAAGTAGCTGCAAATTCTTCTAATTTTACCCTTTTGTACCCTGTTTTTTCAGATTTATCTACTTTTACGAATTGTAAAATTGAACCTCCAGCCGTTTCTACTGCACCATACTCCCCTTTAATGAAGTTTTTCCATTCCCAAGCTTGAGACCCTAAGAACATAAAACCTCCAATTACTGTAAGTAACATGTAAATAGCAACTTTTGTTTTTTGTAATTTATGACCCGCATCAACAGCGATAACCATCGTTACTGATGAAAAGATCAAGATAAACGTCATCAATGCCACATAGTACATTGGTGCGTTTACACCATGTAAGAATGGAAAGTGCGTAAATACCTCATCGGCAATTGGCCAAGTTTCGATAAATTTAAATCTAGAAAATCCGTAAGCAGCGATAAAACCTGAAAAAGTTAAAGCATCTGATACGATGAAAAACCACATCATCATTTTACCATAAGTGGCTCCCATTGGTCCTGGACCTCCGTCTAAAGCGTGTTCATTATTAACCGTAGCGCTCATATAATAGTTATTGTTAAAAAGTTTTCAAATTTATTGATTTTTTTCTATTTGAAAAAATAGAAAAATAAAAACAAGTAAACCCAAATAAAATCCATAAAGTGCCAATAGATGCCACTTAGCTCAATACCAAGGCATTGCGAAGAATTGTATTTTTGTTTATAATGATTATAAATTACATAAATTAATGAAATTATTCCTCCAAATAAGTGTGCTACATGTACAAACACAAAAGCATACAAAAAAGAAACGGTAACTTTACTTGAAGAACCAAAAGGTACTAACCCCTGATTGAACAACAAATCAAATCCTTTAAATTGAAGATAGACAAATGACATTCCTAATGCTAAAGTAAGTAATAAATAGACTTTTGTTAAAGAATGGTTATTTGATTTAATAGCTCTTTTGGCCAAATAAAAAGTAATACTGCTTATTAGCAATATTATTGTACTGTAAGTAAATGTAACAGGAATTACTAATTCTTTCAACCAATCCGGGCGTTGTTTGCTCACCACAAATGCACTGGTTAATCCTGCAAAAATCATGATTATGCTTATCATTGCAAAATACAACAGCATTTTATAGGTTTTTGCTTTTTTATTGTAAGCTTCTTGTTCTGAACTACTTTTCATTGTTATTTTTTAAAAAAAATCTAAATTTTAATCCTTTTCTTTTTTTATTATACAAATTTATCAATTACATAAATAATTTGCAACAAAGTTATGTAAGTTACACTAACTAACATCAATTTTTTAGCGGTTTTTGTTTCTTTATTTCTATATAATTGAATGGCATAAAATAGCATCCAACAACCCAACAAAAAAACTATAACTGCTGCTACTACAGACAATTGCAATTCACCAGTAAAACCAAATACAGGCAAAACAGAGGCAACAAGTAACCAAAAGGTGTATAAAATAATTTGAATTACAGTTTTATTATCCCGTTTTCCTGTAGGCAACATAAAAAAACCTGCTTTTTCGTAGTCTTCAAATAAAAACCAACCAATGGCCCAAAAATGTGGAAATTGCCAAAAAAACTGGATTAGAAATAAGGTTCCTGCTTCTATCCCAAAACTTCCCGTAGCGGCCACCCATCCTAACATAAAAGGAATAGCTCCTGGAAAAGCGCCTACAAAAACAGATAAAGGCGTTAATGTTTTTAATGGAGTATACAAACTTACGTACATAAATATAGAAATAGCGCCAAACATAGCCGTTTTTGGGTTGATAATATACAATACCACTAAACCAATACACGTTAGTACAAATCCTAGAGTTAATGCATTATTTACTGAAATTCGACCTGAAGGAACAGGACGGTTTTTAGTTCTATCCATTTTCGCATCCAAATCTTTTTCAATAACTTGATTGAAAATGTTTGAGGCACCCACCATACAATAGCCGCCAATGGCTAATAATATTAATGTGATAACACTAAAAGGATGTTTGTCTGAAAAACCCAACAAATAACCAACAATAGAAGAAAATACTACACTTATTGCTAAGCCAGCTTTTGTAATTTCTTTAAAATCTAAAAAAATGGATTTTAATGTGACGGTAGTTGTTTTCAAAAGTGAATTTTTAATCGAGTGCAAAGATAGTAAGAAGATTTTGGTTTTCGCAATACTTAGTAAATCAAATTCAAAATTTATTAATTAATAATTTCCAGAATATAATTCCCCATCAGAAATAGATTTTGCAGCAGATGTTCCTATTCTTTTTACTCCTAATTTAATCATTTCAATTGCTTCTTCATTTGTTTTAATTCCTCCTGAAGCTTTAACTTGTAAAGGAAAGGCATTTTCTAACATAGCTTTAATTGCAGCAAATGTAGCACCATTTGGGAAGCCGTCAAGCGTTTTATAAAATCCAGTTGACGATTTTATAAAAACATGTTCAAAATCTTTTTCTTTAAAATTAGCCACAACTACATTTTTTATTAACGATGTCAATTGAATAATTTGCGAGCCATTTAATGCCGCAATTTCAATAATCCATTTAATTTTTTTATGATGCGCCAACGCCAGTTTTGTTCCTAATAATACTTCTTGTTTTACCAAACTAGAATCGCCTAATTTAAAAGCTTCAAAATTAATTACGAAATCTAGTTCATCCACTCCATCTTTGATTGCTTGTTTGGCTTCATTAATCTTATCTTCAATACTTAAAATACCTTCTGGAAAACCGATTACAGTACCAATTAATACTTTTGAAGCAGCATCTATCAATTGTTTCTTAGCCTCCACGATTTTATCTGGACGAAGCATGACTAACTTAAATTTTTATTCAATTGCTTCTTGTACAAAATCATAAACAATTTGCATATTTTCTTTTTCAGAAACTTTTGCTTTTTCGGCGGTTACTAAATAAGTTGAATCTAGGTAGTGTTTGATATTCATTGTAATGAATTATTGATTAAACAAAAACATCTCCGTTACTGGGAGATGTTTTTGTTTTGTATTTCAAAATAATTTTTAACTAAGAAAAAGCTAGAAATTGCACCTAATGAGTTTGCTACAATGTCATACCAATCAAATGTTCTTTTTGGGGTACAATATTTCTGTAAAAATTCTATACCAATTCCAAGAAATATTGCCAATACAACCACTATAAAAAAGTAATAAATTGAAGTGCTCTTCATCCCTTTTATCCATAAAAAAACAAAAACAAAATAAAAAACAAAATGTATTATTTTATCAATATTTTTAATAGAAATTTTTGGGAGACTAGACACATCTTTTAAACACAAATAAATAATTAATAGTGTCCAAAAAAAAGCTACTATTTTAAATAAATTATGCCCCAATAAGTGCCGCGTAATCTTCACTTGATAGTAATTGTGACACTTCAGAAGCATCAGAAATTTTCACTTTTACCATCCAACCTGCACCATATGAATCAGAATTTACATGCTCTGGATTACTTTCTAAATCGTCATTAAATGCAATAATTTCTCCACTTAATGGCAAAAATAAATCGGATACGGTTTTTACTGCTTCCACAGTTCCAAAAACTTCGTCTTTAGCTAATGTTTGATCTAAAGTTTCAACTTCAACATAAACAATATCTCCTAATTCTTTCTGAGCAAAATCAGTAATTCCTACTGTAGCTATATCTCCATCAATTGAAACCCACTCGTGGTCTTTTGTGTATTTTAAATTTGCTGGTATATTCATTTTATTAATTGTTATTTATTTTTTACAAATGTATATCATATTCTTTAAAGTGGCAAGTGATAAAATCAAAGTCATCCTGATTTCGACTTACATTATTGCATTTTCTAAAGACTTTCAGCCATTCTAATTCATATTAATTTCCAAAATTATATCGTAAGGTAAATCCAGAACGAATATTAGTAAGAGGAAATGCGGTAGAAATCACTGCTTTAGAAAATTGATGATCGTAAAAGAAAATAGCTGTAAAATTCTTACTGAAAGAATAATCTGCTGTTAATTTAAATGACCAAATATTTTGTCCACCGCCTAATTGATTGTTGTTATAGTCTAAATAGCGAACAATTGTCATGTTTTTACGTAAGGTGAAATCGGCTTTTAAATTAATATCACTTTTGATCACTCCCTGGGCATTGTCTGCTAATTTGGAGTTAATTTGAACGCCTTTAATTCTGTATCCTAAACGAACGGTATAATCATTTCCTTGCACTTCGGTGAGTAAGTTGTTATCAAAACTCATGTTTAAACTTCTGTCTTTTTTAACTTCAGCCATCACATTAAATGAATTTTTCAACTCAAAACTCACGTTAATTAATGGGTTAAACTGCTCTGTTAAATTGACATTTGAAGTGATTACCTCAGGAAATAAATTGCCGTTTGTATCGGTTGGACTTGGATTTAGATTACTTCGGTAAGCATTTACACTATAGCTAGAACGGTATCCATGTTGTAACGAGAACTTTTTAAAGTTATCTTTAAACCAAGTCATCTTCATAAATCCCGTGTATTTTAAAGTCCAGTTGGGTAGCGGAAAATTAGAAAACAAACCCGTTTGAACCTTAGCTGTTTGCACTCCCGTATATGCGGATATAAAGGCAGGTACTAAAACACGCTGGCTATTTTTTCCAAATCCGGTAGGATATCCATCTAAATCTCTAGGAAAGCTTGCCGTTCCATAATAGGCTTCTGCCAAACGATCGGCAATTGCAAAACGATTTTTACGAAATCTTTCAAATATTTCGGATTCATTTTCATCACTTGTTTTGAAAGCCGTTTTAATCATTACTGTTGAAATGCTGAAGTTTCCAGTATTAAAAGGCGCTCTAGATTGGTAATTTCCACCAACGGCATCATATTGTTCTGAATAATTCTCTGTAATATTTCTTTCTGCGTTAATATCTATTCCTAAGTCGGGAATTAACTCAACTCTAGCGGTATAATCTAATTTTTTAGATTTAATTTGAGAAAAACTCTGGTTAAATTCAGGATAACTGGTTAGATAACCCATTTTTGCTGCTTCATACCTAATATCGGATTGATCGCCAAAAACGAAGCCTAAAGTTGGTTTAGAACTTCCGAAAAAACCTAAACCTGGTAAATAACCTGGCAATAAAGTTCCACCTGATTCGGAATAATTTACCTGAATGTTCTTAATAGAAGTTAATATTCCAATACCAAATTTTGCAAAGGCATTTCTCTCTTCAGTTTGCGGCGGTGTTGGTGCTGGATTTGTAACTTTTTCACCTGGTTTCGGCGGTGCTTTTTTAATAAGTGCCGCCTGTTTTTTTTGTTTTTTTGAGGTTAAGCCAACATATTTATAAAACATATTCAGATCTAATCCCGCATTTATTTTGTGTGAATTAGCATTCTGAATGGTGTTTCCTAATTGATAGGTTGTACCATCTAAGGCTTGAAAAGTTGAAAAAGCATCAGATGCACGTTGCCAACTGTAATTACCCGTATAAACATATGAAGACTTAATAAAGCTTAAGACTGGAATTTTATTAATGGGTAAATCATAATTAGCGGTTATTTGTTGGTTGTGCGTATTTGCTGTACCAAAATTCCAATAATCGTTCCAAATATCTAAATCGTTAATTGGGTTATTTTGTGTGTCAAAATAATTGCGTACAATATTATTATTCGCAGCTGTATAATTTAATTTTAACGATTTTGTGATTGGAAAATTCACTCCATACTGATAATTGAAAAAATAATTTCTTCTATACAATGGGTCTAAACCAATACCCTGAACATCAATTAATCTGAATTGTTGACGATTAAATTGTCTGATAATATTTGAATTAAACGTTACGTTACTTGGTAAAAAATTAAAATTAAAATCACTTATAGCTTTATAATATCCATTTTTATTGAAAAATTTATTCTTCTTGAAAGGTTCAATAGAATTTGCTTTAAATGAATACGCATAATCTAAAGATGTTTTTTGTTGTTGATCTACCAAATTTTGTACTTGGTAATCGTGATGTAACATTTCGTTAAAAGAATAAGAAAGCGTAATATTTTCTATATCATAAAAATGTTGTTTTTGTTTGTCGCCTCTTTCTTTTTTTACACCGATGAAGTTAACACTAGTTCGTTTGGTATAATCAATAGCACGATTCTGTATTTCTGCTTTTTTATCTTGATTTGATTCGGCTGCCACTACTTGTTTTAATTCTAAATCTTGATATAATGGGTCAAACTTTGGTGTAATTATTTGTTCTCCTATGGCATAATTAAAAGGCAAATTTAATTTCCATTTTTTAGGCAAAATTTGTCCTACGTTAAAGTTAGATACTATATCGTATTGTTTAACATCTTCTCTGCTTCTTTCATTTGGGCCTTGTTCTAAAGCGCCAAAACCAATGGTGCTTATACGACCTGTTGCAGAAAAAGTGGCAAAATCGGCTAAATTCGTATCTAAGTTAGCTACTGCGGCATACCCTCCTTTGTTATCCATTTCAGACATGCGTAATTCGTTAAACCAAACTTCTCCTCTTAAAGGACCTGTAGCGGCAGGGTTTGGATTTTTTACCCCAATCATTAATGTCCTAACTTGCCCAAAATTTGGATTTCCTTTAATACCAATATTTAATCTGCTTTTTGAAGATCCTAAAGCACTTTCGTTTAAAAATGCAATACCGTTGGCATCTGGAACTATAGAACCATCTGCGGCTATGTTTAAACTTTTAATTTTAGATAATAAGGCCAAAGGCAATTCAATTTCGTTATCTGCTAACCAAACATCTTCTGCAGTTCTGGCACTTAATGAACTTACTCGTAAAGGCATTTCAATTTGATAGAAGTTGTCTGTAAAATCGTTTCCTAAACGAATGAAAGCAACTAATTCATCATCTTTCAAGTCCGTTCCAGTAGCTAAATCTGATTTTAAAGGCTCCGCGTGTAAAAACATACGTAGCTTTTTGTACTGACGCATATCGACATTTACATTTTTAAAAACGGCTCTGGAATCATTTTCTTCTAATCCTCCTAAACCTACATTTGCAGGATCTTTTTTATATACTCTTAATGACAAAGACTGTTCATTTTGATTGATAACCGTATTGTTATTATACAGTTGCTCTCTATCTACCCCAGGAGGAGCTACATAAGGTATAGGACTTCTATTTGCGTTTTCTTGAACATTTACTGCGACTACATCAAAACCTGTGTCGTCATTAGATACATCGGCATCTAAGGCATCTAAGGTATACACAAATCGTCTCCATTCCCCTCTAACTAAATCTAAAGATCCTAAACGAAGCGTTACTTCATCATTAAAGCCAGATAAAAACATTCTCATAAAGCGTATGGCTCTGAAGTCGGAAATTGGACCTTCAATATTTGCAGCAGTGGCTTCTAATATTGGTATTTTATATTGCACCCATCGAACTGGAATGGCATTTCCATTTGGTACAGTCCCCGTAGTAGTTAAAACATCCGAAACATAATTTTGTCCTACAACTGGATTGGGTGAAACTTGAATATTAAATTTATAATACGCATTTATGGTATTCATGGTATTATCTCTATTTAAATCTTCTACATCTGGTACAGTAGAATTTCCTCTATTGGTATCGGTTACAGTAATAGGCGAATTCCCTTCTAGTCCGTTATAATTTTTATAGCGGTCTAAAATAGTTCCCGTAGTATTTAAATAATATTGATAATTATCTGCAGAAGCATCATTAAAAGCGGCAAAAGCGGGGTGCTTAATTCTTTCTTCCGCATCATTTAAACCATTTAAACCTACGTCCTGAACCCCTCTATTGGCCTCATTGGTATCAAAAGCATAAATTAAAGATTGAGAAGCTGGCACTTTACCCCAGTTAGTAGAATAAGTAGGTTGTGAACCGCCATTTTCTGGCAAACCGTTTTCATATAATTTTCTGCCGTCTTTTAAAATATCTTCACTAATTTCTCCTAAATTTATAGTTAATGTTCCGGTATTGGAAGGATTAGTAACATCTGTGGTAGATCCAAAATAGGGATCCATCATCCAAAATTGCACATATTCTACATTGGATTGTTCAAAATTTGTAGTATTAATGGCTCGCATAATTCCTCCCCAATTATTTTGAGCATCTGTAGCAGAAAATTGGTTGTTTGTTGCTGCGACTGGGTTGTAATTGTAGGGTCCACGCTCTCTTGGATAATACGTTAAATCTAATGTGTTGATTACATTGGTTTGTCCTTGAGGAATATCGGTATTTGGAAATAATTCTTGACTGAAAATTCTTCTGGTTTTATTAGTAGAAATATCGTTGTCATCAATTCCAGCAGGTTTATTTACATAAAAAATTGGATCAATATTATACCATGATAATTTAGCTCTTTTGTACCCATATACGCGATCATCTTCATTTAATTCGCCTCCAAAACCTATTGGCGTACTTGCTAAGGACCAAGCCAAAGGCGATTTTAAATCGATATTAGATTGAGAGCCTTCAAAATCATCAATATACGAAGTTGGTTCGCCATTAAAATTTGCAGCTTTTGGTGCGTTTGGAAATAAATAAGCAAATTCTCCTCTGAAAGACACATTAGAAGGCGCTTCAGTTTCAATGTTTGGTAATTTATTTACTAACCTTGTTAAAAAAGGTACTTCGGTTGAAAAATTAGTATTAATACCCACTATGGTATTATTTACAGATTCTTGATTATAATCTGCTTTTTGAGTAAATGGTCTTTCTGTCATTTTAAGAAAAGTACCACCAATTAAAAACTTCTCATTAAATTTATGCTCTACATTTAAACCATAAAATCGTTTGGTTTGTTGTCCAAAAACCGAATTATTTTCTAATGACACATTTATTGGCGTATTAGAAGCCATCAAAGATGGGTCTAAAATTTGTACTCTACCCGCTTGATAATTAACGGTGTAATCTACTCCTTCTACTAAAACTCTACCACCTGCAGTAACCACAACACTTCCTTGCGGCACATTAAAAGCGCCTAAAGAAATACCATCGCCTGCAGAAGATTTAAAACTTCCTTTTAATTTGAATTTGTTTTTTGAGCTTTCTTGTAAAGCAGCTGCTTGTGTAGATTTGTATAAGGTTCTGAATACGTATTTGGCTTGATTAGAGTTGTAGGAAAGTGGAGTGTCATAGTCTTCTGTTAAGGTCGTTACATCTAATTTGTTAAATAAGTGTTTACCAAAAGGTTCTACGGTTGTGAAAATAATTCTTCCGTATTGTGAATCTACAGTAATTCCTGGGTAAAAATCAAAAAATCCATCCCCATTGGGCTGTGGGTCATTCGTAAAGTTTAACTTATCTAAATTAAATACTTTCAACAAAGGTGTGTTGGCAACATTTGAAGGAAGCGCATCAATTCCCGCTTGAGTAATATAATTTAAAGGTGAAGGATCTTGGTATAAAATATTAAATTTAAAATCTTGTTGTTGTAATTGATTTCCACCAGGAATTTGATAGATGTTTTTCATCATTAAATCCCAGCTTGGCTCACTTACATTAATTAAACTTCCTTTTAACATTTTTAATAGTAAGGCTTGCGTAGTAGGTACACCCGCCGGATCAACCGTTGTAGATTCTAAACCATCATTTGCAAATTCCCCTACTTGATATACTTCGCCTCCAATAGTGTATTGATACGCAACCGCCAAAACCTCATCATTTTGTAATTTTTGATTTAAGGAAATGTATCCCAACTGCGGATGAAATGTATATTCTGTAGTGGCTAATTTTCTAGCGTTTTCTAATTTTGAATAATCTATTCCTTCCGAAAAAGTACTTGTTGTATTAGCTACTAAATTAAAACCTGTTGACGCGGTTGCGATTTCTCTAATTGCAGGTGTCAAAAAACTACCTGATTGTCCTATTGTAGCTGGATTGAACTTATTGTTTTTATTATCTGTTGGCGAATCAATTGGCTCATTAAAAAATGTTGGATTTAGAGTTAAATCGGTACCTACCACTTCATTGTCTGGAGTAGAAGTCAATCGGGATTCTCCTAAATCTTGTAACGCAATTACATTTCTTAAATTATTATCTGTAGTAGCAACTCGGTTTTGCTTATTGGTAATCCAAACTTCAATTCTGGTAATCTTTGCACGAGAGTCAATTACTGGATAATTTCTTAAAGCATTGTCATAATTATTTCTGAAATATTGTGACAAGAAATAATGCTTATCTGAATCATAATCTAAGGCAAAAAAATCAAATTCTTGAATGGTTCCTCCACCTTGAGTAGTAATTGATTTTGATTGCGATTTTTGTTCTGAAAACACCCCTGTAAAAGTAGTTTTCCCAAATTGAAATTGCGCTTTTACACCAAATAAACTTTGTGCACCTCGGATTAAAGAATTTGAAATAGGAAAACTCACATTACCAACTTCAATTTTTTGTAAAATATCGTCTTCCGTTGGAGAATAATCCAATTTTATTAAGTTTTGAAAAGCAAACGTCGATTGCGTATCATAATTAATATTCACATTCAATCTTGTTCCAACTTTTCCTTGTAAACCCATAGAAATTCGTTGATTAAAATCAAAGGCAGTCGTTTTTCTATTTCTGGGTGAAAATGCAGGATTGTCTTGTTTGGTAAATCGAATCCCTAAATCAACTTCCACAGAACCGCTTGGTTTTACATCAATAGTATTGCCTCCAAAAATGGCTTCAAAAAATTTATTATTTACATAAAATCGTGGTAATAAATTTTTTCTTGCTTCTTCAGAACCTGCTCTTTTTCCATCCACTGCATTTTGTTTGTCTTGGAAATACTTTCTCATGGTTTCTTTTAAAACCAATTTTTCGTATTCTTGAGGCGTTAATATTAAAGGATAATTAATGTTAAAACCATCTATAGAAGCCGTGTAAATATATTTGTTTGTAACGGGATCATAGGTATAACCATCAATAATACTTTTAGGATTAGGTAAAGAAATTTGACCTAAACTATATCCTGTTTTTATTGAATCTTGGACCTTAACTGGAGTTGTTTGTGCAAAATTATACTCACTAATAAACATCATAACTATTACGATGCTTATTTTTGAAACTATATTTTTAAGTAATTTTTTCAAATTATAATACTTTTAATGCTTGTTTTATTAATTCTTCTACTGTGGCAGTTGGCGAATTAACCATAATTTTTTCTACTACTTTTTCGGCGTTTTTTCTAATATATCCCAAAACTTCTAAAGCAGATAACGCTTCTTCTTTATTTGTATTGTATAAACCTCCAGAAATTTCTTCAATGGCATAGATTTTTAGTACTTTATCTTTTAAATCTAAAATAACCCGTTGTGCTGTTTTTAATCCAATTCCTTTTATAGATTGCACAGTACCTACATCATTTGCTGCAATTGCTTGAATAATTTGTTCTGGGTTTAATGATGAAAGCATGGTTCTAGCTATACTGGCTCCAATTCCTGAAACTGAAATTAATAATTTAAATAATTCTCGTTCTTTTTTATCTGCAAAGCCAAACAAAGAATGGGCCTCTTCTTTTATTTGCAAATAAGTAAATAATTTCACATTTTCAGAATCCGGAATTTGAGAATAAGTATGCAACGAAATATGAATTTCATACCCCACGCCATGGCATTCTATAACCACTTCAGTGGGCGTTTTTTCTACTAATTTTCCTTGAATATGTGCAATCATAAGTTTATTTTTTGGCTTTTACTTTTAACTTATTTTTCAACTTTTCTTGCGCATCAACAACAGCAACTGCTGCCATATTAACCATTTCTTCGACACTAGCACCTAATTGAAAAATATGCACTGGTTTTTCTAATCCCATCATGATTGGACCAATAGAAACTACCTTATCTAGCTCTTTAAGCATTTTATAGGTAATATTTGCCGCATCTAAATTAGGAAAAATTAACGTATTTACTTTTTTATTAGCCAATTTAGAGAATGGAAATTTACTTTTTAGCATATCTGCATTTAAGGCAAAATCAGTTTGAATTTCTCCATCAACAATTAAATCGGGATAATTTTCGTGCAAAATTTTGACCGCTTGTCTCACTTTAATGGCGCTTTCATGTGAAGAGGATCCAAAATTAGAAAACGAAATCATGGCAATAACAGGTTCAATACCAAATAACCGAACGGTTTTGGCTGTCATTAAAGCAATTTTTGCTAATTCTTCAGCAGATGGATTTGGATTTATTGCCGTATCTGACAAAAATAAGGGTCCACGCTTGGTATTCATAATATTTGTAGTGGCAATTCTTGACACGCCTTGTTGTTTGTCAATTAATTCCATCACAGGTTTTACCACGTTTGGATAACTACGAGAAAATCCTGTAACCATACAATCTGCATCCCCAGCATTAACCATCATTGCCGCAAAATAATTTCGCTCACGCATCCATTTTTGGGCATCTAACAAAGAGGTTCCTCTACGCTGTCTGGTTTTCCAAAAATATTGGGCGTATTTTTCTCTAGTTTTATTTTCGTCTTTAGATTTTGGATCAATGATTTTTAAATCGACATCAAAGCCTATTTCTTCTTTTAATTCTTGAATAATTTCTATATTCCCTAATAAAATTGGAACTCCAATTCCTTCTTCATGAACAATTTGTGCGGCTTTTAACACATCTAACTGATCTGCTTCGGCGAAAACAATAGTTTTAGGTTCTGTTTTGGCTCTATTTGTAAGTAATTTTACAATTTTATTATCGCCTCCTAATCGTTCCTGTAAGTCGCTAGCGTATTTTTCCCAATCTGTAATTTCTATATCTGCCACGCCACTTTCCATAGCAGCTTTAGCTACAGCTGGAGAAATGGTTGAAATCAATCTCGGATCAAAAGGCTTTGGAATAATATAATCTTTTCCAAAAACTAATTTCTTTTCGCCGTAAGCAATATTTACTTGCTCGGGAACGGGTGATTTTGCTAATTCTGCCAAAGCTCTAACGGCAGCCATTTTCATAGCTTCATTAATTTTTCTGGCTCTAACATCTAAAGCACCTCTAAAAATGTAAGGAAATCCTAAAACATTATTTACTTGATTTGGATAATCAGAACGACCTGTTGCCATAATGATATCCTCACGAGTATTTATCGCTACATTATAATCGATTTCAGGAACTGGATTGGCCATAGCAAACACAATTGGATTGGCTGCCATAGCTAATAACATTTCTGGTTTTAATATATTTCCTACCGATAATCCTAAAAACACATCGGCCTCTTTTATTATTTCAGATAATGGACCTGGTTTGCAAGATTTAGCATAACGCAGTTGTAATTCGGAAATATCGTCTCTGCAAGTGGTTAATAACCCATTTACATCGAACATATATAAATTTTCAGGTTTTACCCCTAATAATACATATAAATTTGCACAAGCTAATGCAGCAGAACCGGCACCGGAAACTACTACTTTTATTTTAGAAATGTCTTTTTCTGCAATTTCTAACGCATTTAAAAGTGCTGCAGACGAAATGATTGCTGTTCCGTGTTGGTCGTCATGCATTACTGGGATGTTTAATTCCTCTACCAATCTTCGTTCAATTTCAAACGATTCTGGTGCCTTAATGTCTTCTAAATTAATCCCTCCAAAAGTGGGTGCGATCGCTTTTACGGTTTCCACAAATTTGTCAATATCTGTAGCATCTACCTCTATATCAAAAACATCAATATCGGAAAATATTTTAAACAATAATGCCTTTCCTTCCATTACAGGTTTAGATGCCTCTGGACCAATATCACCTAAGCCTAAAACAGCCGTTCCATTGGTAATAACGGCTACTAAGTTTCCTTTAGCCGTATATTTATACACGTTGTTTACATCTTTTGCAATTTCCAAACACGGCTCTGCCACACCTGGCGAATAAGCCAAAGACAAATCACGTTGTGTAGCATATTTTTTTGTGGGTACAACCTGAATTTTTCCGGGTGTAGGTTTGGCGTGGTATAATAAGGCTTCTCTTCTTTTATTGTTATTTGTAGACATATATAATCATTTGCATCAACTTACAAAGATAAAATAAGCAATGAAATAACAATAACGTTTGTTTAAAAAGTTATAATTTCTTTGTTTTTTTAATTTTGGACTTAAAAAAAGAGCTGCAACTTTACTTACAGCTCTAAAAAAACTAAATTTAATATATATATAACCAACATCAATTTATTATTTAATATTTTTTACCTTTACTGGTAACATAAAGTTTTACTAGTATTCGGATAGCAATACTAGGACAAGGCTTATTCACTGCCTCATTACATTTAATCTGCAATTTAGGCTCAATATTAGACCGCAAAAAAACCAAAAGCAAGTCTACAAGTCATTTGCAACGGAAACACTACAATAAAATCTAGAATTGTTGGCTTAACCAACAAACTAGTAGATTAAATAGATCTGCTAAAAAAAGAAAAAGATAAATTGCTACTCCTATCATTTTATTTGTTTTTTTATGTTTTGTTTCGTTCGTTAAGCTTGATACTTTCTTGTATATACGTCTAACAAAATCAGACACCTCTACTCAATTTTGAGTTTATATATCTAATAATTATCTATTTTACTTTTTAAAAACATTGGGTATTATTTCTTAATATTTTATAAAATTAGATAGATATTTTTATAATTATTTTACGAAAATTAACATGATGTATTGAAAATTAACATTATTTTCATATTTTATATAAACAATAAAGAATGGCTGAGAAATGGAATATTTTTTTATACTCCTTGTGAAGAATAGGCTTCCTTTTTTTGGGATAGTAATTCCATTAATTTTTACGGGAAGAGAAAATACTATACTACGAGATATAATGATAGCTCTAAAGTTGCGGCGAAATATTTTGATTGTTACAATACTTTAAGTGCTAAAAAATAAAAAAGCTGCACTAATGGGTACAGCTCTTAAAAAAAATATATAAATGTAACTAACTTTATACTTCAATAATTTCTTTAATATTAATGTTTTCTGGTAAACGACCAACGTTTTGCAATTTGATTCCTGCCAATTTTTGAGCCAGTGTTACACAGTCTTGTAATGATTTATTTTGAATTTGAGCATATAAAAACCCTGTCCAAAAAGCATCACCTGCTCCGGTAGTATCTTTTATTTCCTCAATTTGAAACGCAGGTTGAAAAAACAAGCCTTGTTGTACATCAGAAACTACAACTCCGTTTTTCCCTTTAGTTAAACAAATAGTAGATGCGCCCATTTGATGAAAATAATCAAAAATAAACGCATCCGATTTTACTTCGTCAAACAATCTATAGCAATCATCTTCACTCAATTTCACTAATGGGTCATTCGCTAAATATTCTTTCAAAACCTGCTTTGCTTCTTCTCTATTTGGCCAAATTCGTTCTGAAAAATTAATATCTATGCTTAATTTTACTCCTAATTCTGTAGCTTTTTTTGCTCTATTTAAAATAGTTTCACGTGCTGGATTTTTACTCAATGCAAAGCAAGTGGTATGAAAAATTTTAGCTTGTGCAATAATTTCATCGGACAACTGTGATTCAAAAATTTCGCAATCCGCTTGACGATATGGAATAAAATCTGGAGTTTCTGTAGATTTTGAGACAAAAATTACAGAGGTAGGCGTCGTATTTGACTTTCTTACATACTGAAAATTTACTTGATTTGATTTTAATTTTCGAATTATATAATCGCCCAAACCATCCTTTCCACAAGACGCTACTAATACAGCATGCAGCCCTAAACGAGAAGCATTTACAGCAACATTAGTGGGTGAACCTCCTAAAAATCGGTGATAATCTTTGGTTTTATTAATAGAAGCATTAACTTCATGTCCTATGAAATCAATTAAAACTTCGCCTATGCATATGATATCTATAGTTTTCAACTTAAAATACTATTTTAAAATTAGTATGAATGGATTGGTGAATTAAAACGGTTGCTGCTGCACTCCAGGCACAAAAGGCTACTCCGTTAGGCGCTTGAGTATCTGTATTAAAATTTTCATAAAATGAAAAATCATCTGCCGCATTAGCTTGATTTATTTTTTCTAATAATTGTTCGACTTCTTTATGTTGATTATGGCTTAACATTGCCAATCCTACAAATCCATTCACCATTGGCCAACTACCACCATTATGAAATTCGTAAGGAAAATTTCTGAATTCGTATTTGCAGTTATTTTTTAGCAAATTCCAATGTTCGTCTTCTTGAAAAACGGGTGGCCAAAAAGCAGGAACCAAACCTAATTTAGTTTCTGAAGCTAAGCTTGACGCAAATTCTAAAATTTGATTTTGATTCTCTCTTGTGCCAATATTCAATAAAACTACCAAAGCATTTGCAAAGGCATCAAATTGGGTTTTATATCCTGAAGGAGAAAAAGAACATGGTAAAAATTTATTAAAAACGAGCTCATGATATGCTTTTTCGTGGTATTTTTCTCCTAATGAATTGGGTAAAAAATTACTTTCCACTTGATCTGTGCTGTCTTGAATTTTTTTAGAAAGAATCTCAGATTTTGCAAAAAGATTATACGATTTTAAAGCCCATATTCGCAATAATTGATCGTACAAAACATAACCGTCGGTAATATATTCATCTGCCCAATTCCCCGAAAGTGGTACATATAACAAATGTTTATTGTTGTATTCCCAAGCATTTAATAGCGTTAACGCTTTTTCTATGTGAATTTTATATTTAGCAACAAATTCTGGTTCATTTTGACAAATTGCGTATTGACATACACCTATGATAAACCAAGTAACCGCATCTACTCTACCAGCTAAACCACCATAACTCACTTCTGTTTTGCCTTCAGAAATTAATACATTTGAGGGAATAGTTCCTATTTCGTGTTGATTAGCGGCTAATGTTTCTAACGTAATTTTGAAAGTAGCAATTAGTTTTTCATCGGCAGAAGCCAAAGCCGCTAGGCCACAAATTACCCCATCTCTCGCCCATACACGTTGATAATTAGAGGTGTTTTCAGCACTGGCTAAAAAACCATTTTTTGTACTAACTTGATGTAGTAACGCAATAGCTTTATGAAAAGTAACATTATTCATTTACTGATTTTTTAGTAGAAATGAATAACGTAAATAGGGCGGCACAAACTAATAAAATACCTGCAAATGTTATTGCTTGTCTTGGATCGTTTTGTAAAAAATGCTTCATAATGTATCCGAAACTTATGGTCTGGATGAACATTGGAATTACAATCATCATATTAATAATTCCCATATACACGCCATATCGTTCTTTTGGAATATTGTTTACCACCATTAAATATGGAATACCCATCATGCTAGCCCAACCAATGCCAAAACCTGTAATTGCTGGAAATAATAAAAACTTATTTTCAATATGCGGAAAAATTAAAAATCCAATTGCGGCTAGAACCAAACATCCAAAATGAACCAATTTAGGTGAATATTTTTTAGCAAAATAAACTAACCCAAAAGCACATAAAAAAGTTACAATGTTATACCATCCATTTACTAAACCTGTCCAAGCAACTGCTTCTTCGTATAATTTAACGTTTTTTTGTGGGGTGGTATCCCAAACAGAAAGCGCAATACTTTTAGAGGAATTTTGCCAATAACAAAACAAAGCATACCATTGAAACAAGTACACCAAGGCTAATTGCCACATCACTTTTGGCATTTCTTTAATAGCGAAGAAAATATCTATAAACGGAGTAAAAATACTTACTTTTTCCGATTGAATTTTTTGTAATTCTTCATCAGTTGGAGGGATTTCTTTTGTTGTATACGAACTCCACCAAACTGAACCAATTGAACATACCGATCCTAAAATAAAAGAAGCAAAAACCCACGTAGGCAATTTACCTGTGGTTCCAATAAATAGCATAGGGAAAATAAATAACGAAACATTGGCTAGCGTTTGTCCAAATCCTGTAAAAAAACTTTGTGCTTGAAAGCCAACAGGTTGTTGAGACTCGTCTAATTTATCCGCCACAAAAGCACGGTAAGGTTCCATTGCTGTGTTATTTCCTGCATCTAAAATCCATAATAGTCCAGCTGCCATCCATAACGAACTACTAAAGGGAAATAAAAATAATGCAATACTGCAAATAATTGCTCCTATAAAAAAATAGGGTTTTCGTCTTCCGCCTAATTTTGGAAGCCATGTTTTATCGCTTAATGCTCCAATAATAGGTTGCACTAATAACCCCGTTAATGGACCTGCTAAATTGAGTAAAGGCAATTCATCTGGACTTGCACCTAAAAAATCATAGATTGGGTTTACCGCACTTTGCTGTAAGCCAAAACTATACTGAATGCCGAAAAAACCCACATTCATATTAATTATTTGCCAAAAACTTAACTTTACTTTTGCACTCATGTTTTATTTTAATTTTTGTAAAAATTCTTCAAATACTCCGTTATTCATATAAATAACTCCATTTTTATCGACTACAGGAATGCCTAAATTTTGTGTACTGATTTTTGCATTTCGCAATTTTAATAACATTTCTTTTAACGCTTCTGGATTTTTATCAATATCAAAAAATTCAAAAGAAATATTATTTTTAGTTAAAAATGCTTTCGTATCTATACAATGATGACATTCATCACTGCCATAAACAATGGTTTTAGGAGTAGTTTCTACTGGTTTTTTTTCTTGTGCATTTGCAGTAAAAGTTCCGAAAATTATAAAT
>RDXY01000007.1 GCA_004293045.1 Flavobacteriia bacterium
AAGTCTGCCTCCGGACCCCTCCAAACCGGGGGGGAGCGGAAATCTTCATGGTCCCCATTTTCCTCCGGTCGCAGGTAAACGTGGGAATCATTTTAAAGAGAAACCATGAAAAACAAAAAAGCAAAACAAACCTATATAGAAAATATTAGTAAGCATGGTGGATTACGTAATCCATTACTATTAGAACCTTTGGATATGATTTTAAAATATTTTTCTACTATTCAGAGTCTAACACCAATAAAGAAATATCAAACAAATACTATTGAAATAAGTGAAATTAAATATGATGACTTCAAGATTATTTTTAATTCTTTTGATAGAGGTATTCGTAATAGTGGTGCTTTGATTATTGAGTGTTATGATAAATATGATAGGTTAATCATGGTGCGATATGTCAATGTTCATTTTGAAGTAATTACAGATTTAAATTCTCCTGAATACCTTAAATTCTATGAGAAAGTAGGTTATGGATACAATTTGACTACTTATAAGTATGACGAGAAAGGAACTATAATAAAAGCTGTAAAATATGAAGGTGTTTATGATAACGACATTGATTCAATGTGTGATTATAGTGATATTACAAGAGAAGTATTATCTCTAACTAATTCTAAACCGATATCAATTATCAATTAAGGGGATAAAATAAAAAAATTAATACCTTTAATCACTTAAACTATTTTTAATAGAATTTAAATAAATTGAGAATTACGTATATAATAACAAAACAACGAACGGCTAACAGCGGTTTAGCGCAATGGCTGGTTTTGTATTTCAGTAGGCGGAAAATCATCAAATAGAAAAAATGAGAACTTTAGACAACTAATTAAATAACCCGCCACTGCGCCAAGCCGCGGAACGTTGGCAAACATTTTAAAAAATGACAATTCCTGAAATAGGTTGACAGAAAATTAAAAACATATGATTATGAAAAAAATTAAAATATTATTATCACTGATATCAATAGGTATTACTTTATCGTGTAGTAAAGAATCCGAAGTAAATGATAATGATTCTCCTGATAATTATTATAAAGATAAAGATGTCGAAATAATTTTTGAAAATGACAGCGAAAATGGAATAAACGTTATTTTTATGGGTGATGCTTACCTAAAAGCTGATTTAAAAAAAAATAATGGAAAATATAATCATGATGCTATTAAATCAATTGAGTTTTTATTTAATTCACATCCGTTTTTTGAATACAAAAACCATTTTAATGCCTACATAATTTATGCTGAATCTTCAATAGTTAACTCTGGAAATGGTTTTACGGTAAATTATCCATTTGGGAGCACAACTGCTACATCATTTTTTCCGTACCCGATTATTACAAATTATAGTGCCCTGAATGATTATGTTTTTAAAGTAAAAGGTCGGTCAATGACTAATAAAGATTTAATTCTTATGTCAGTTAACAATCAAACCGGAGGAAGCGCTGGTTTCGGTAACAACCTTGCAGTATTTGGTACAGCTGGATCAACAACCACTACTACTTCAGTATTTTCGGCTATGCTCCACGAAGTGGGTCATGCTTTTGCTTCACTTGGAGATGAGTATATTGTTCCCAATCAAAATTCAACCTATATTCCAGAAGGGCGAGCAAACCTTGATAACACTAATAATCTAAATCTTATTAAATGGAACCATTTTATTGGGTTGCAAGGATATTCTAGTGTTGGTGCTTTTGAAGGAGGAGGATATTTAGAATTCGGAATGTATAGACCCGAAGAGAACAGTATTATGAGAGGTAATATAGGCTCATATTTCAATGCACCAAGTCGAGAAGAAATAGTTAAAAGAATTATGAACCTAAGGGAAATTGATTATGATTTTAATTCATTTTTAACTTTAGATTATGGAAACCAATTGAATAAGCAATTACAAACTAAAAAAAATAATAAAAATGAACGAGTTAATTGTGGCGCAGCTAGAGTTTACTAACAAAAATTACACTTTAACAAATAAATGAAAAACGTCTGCCAACACACGTTTGGCGCAATTGCGAATTTTGTGGTAAGTTCATGTTCACGTTTCGCAAGAAATATTATCTTAGTGGAAAATAATCAATTCCGAAGTTCGCAACTGCTTGAAGCGGCAGAAAGACGCTATAAAAATATATTTTAAGTAATCCTATTATGAAAATTTCAATTGCCTTTTATAACCCTAAACTACCAAAAGACTTTCTAAATAATTTACAAATTTTGGGTGAGGTTAGCATTTTTGATGTAAAAAAATTATCTGAACAAGAAATTATTGAGAAAATGCCAGAAACAGAAATTTTAATTTGTGGTAGTTCTGGAATTAGTAAATTAGGACAAACGGTTTTTGATGGATTAAAAAACTTAAAATTTATTGCCGTTTACGGCGTTGGATATGATTGGATTGATATTGAGCAAGCGAGCAAAAAAGGGGTTGTTATTTCCACTACAATCGGAAGCAATTCTGAAGCAGTAGCCGAGCACATTTGGGGAATGATTCTAAATTTATCAAAAAGAATTTCCGAGCTTGAAAGAAAAACTAGACTAACTGGAGAAACTAACGTAATGGATTACCCAGGGCTGGAAATTTTTGGAAAAACAATAGGCATTATTGGATTAGGGGAAATTGGAAAAAGAGTTGCAAAAATTGCAACCGGATTTAATATGAGAATTATCGGAACTAATAAAAGTGGTTCTAAAGTAGATAACATTGAAATCGTAAATTTAGAATATCTTTTAAACAATAGTGATGTCATCACTTTATGCGTTCCATTAGATGCAAATACAGAAAACATTATTGATGAAGACGAATTGAACATTATGAAAAAAGATGTAATTCTGGTAAACGCGTCTAGAGAAAAACTGGTAAATAAAAAAGCGGTTTTAAAAGCACTTGCTGAAAAAAAACTTTTTGGATACGGCATTGAAACTGAAATCTTTGACCCAATTTTACCTAGCGATGACTATTTTAATTTTTCAAATGTTTTATTAACCCCACATAACGCTTGGAATACAAAAGAATCAAAAGAAAATGATTTTTCAATCATGTTGCAAAATGTACAAGCCTTTATAGATAATAAGCCTATTAATGTAGTACGAATTAAAGATGCCGAAAAATAGAAAATCACACTTGTACCTCAACCTATTTTTTGCAACAAAATCAAAATTTCCTTAAGGGTGAATCAAAAAAAAGTTATTAAAACTACAAAAAAAAGTGAGTAAAAAAATCGATTTTCTAAAAATAGTAAAAGCCAGAAGTTTGTTCTAGCTTTTACTAGTATGTCAAGTCGTTTATTCTAAAACAAAGCTAACTGAAACGTTGGATACAATTTCAATTTCTCCAATTGCAAGTGTTTCTCTTGGTTGAGCGGCATCACTCACAGCCATAAATTCTTTAGCCATTAAAACGGGTTGCGGATAATTCGTTTGCGAATTATCAGAAATTGAAATGGCTTTCCCAACTTTTTGTCCTGGCAATACTGAAACGTAATCATCCGCTTTTTTCTTTGCATTTAACATGGCTTTTTTTCTTGCTTCGGATTCAAATACTTCCATTTTTGATGAGTTAAAACTTACTCCATTTATAACATTTATGCCTGTATCCATTATGTCCATCATAAATGCATCGTATTTAGAAAGGTCTTTTAAGGTAACCGAAATTGTTTGATTGGCTTGGAACGAATGTTTCTTTTTCTCGTAATCAAAGTTCTTATACAAACTCATCTGAGTAGTTTGATAATCTGCTACTGGAATTCCAAATTTTTTAATGTATGTAATGACTTTATCAATAGTTACATCATTTAACTGCTTAACTTCTTTTGGATCTTTTCCGTGGTTCTGCACACCCAATTGAATAACTGCTATGTCTGGAGCAACTAAAATTTTTCCTTCACCAGAAATGGAAATTTGTGGCGAAAATTTGGTTTGTTCTTGACTCATTCCAACCATAGAGATGAATCCTGTAAGTAGTAAAATAACTTTGTTCATAATTGATATATTTAGGATACTAAAATTAAAATCAAATAATATGCCAATTATATTTTTTTGGTTTTTACTAAATACATTAAAACTACAATTGGGATTAATAAAATTCCAATAAAAATTAGTCTGGATTGAAATAAACTTGGTACCAAAAGTAATGTTATTAACAAACCACCTATGGCACCACCTAAATGTGCGGTATGCCCAATATTATCCTGCCTTCCTTTCATACCATAAACGGAATAGCCCAAATACAGAAACGCAAAAATATATCCCGGTATAGGAATGGCAAAAAACATTCTTAACTCGATTTCTGGATACAACAAAATGGCACAATAAATAATTCCTGTCACAGCACCAGAAGCACCAATAGCAGAATAATAGGGTTCGTTTTTATGTATGTAATAGGTTAACAAACTACCAATTAACATACTTCCAAAATAAATAATTAGAAAATTTATAGTACTAAATTCTTGAGTTAAAAAATTGGCAAAACTCCAAAAACTAAACATATTAAATGCAAAATGAAACCAATCGGCATGTAAAAAACCAGATGTAATCATCCGAAATTGTTCGCCTGATTTAATTTTTGAAATGTTGAATTTAAAACGATCAAAAAATGTAGCATTGGACAAACCCATAAACGTAACCAAGGTTGTACAAGCAATAATAATGGTTGAAACAGAATACATATCTAAATAAATTAATGAAGCTAAAGGTACTATAAATATTGAAAAATCAATAAGAAAAACATATTATGCCATAATTTTTTAAGAAATAACAAAACATGTATATTTGTAAAAAAAAACATTCATGCAATTTCTATTATATCTTATAATTTACCCTTTGATTTGGATTATATCTATACTACCTTTTCCTGTATTATACTTATTATCTGACATTGTATACTTTCTTGTTTATCGTGTTTTTAAATATCGAAAAAGAGTAGTGCGTGGAAATATTGCGCTAGCACTTCCGCAGCTATCTGAAAGTGAAAGAACGGTTATTGAGAAAAAATTCTACGCTCATCTGTGCGATTTATTTCTAGAAATGATAAAAACATTATCTATTTCAAAAAAAGAAATTGAAAAACGCTACACTTTTTCAAATATGGAAGTGTACTATGATTTAGAAAAAAAAGAAAAGAGTATTGCTTTGTTGTGTGCGCATTATGCAAGTTATGAATGGGCCGTTTCTATGAATTATCATATTCACTTTAAGGGTTATGGCGTATATAAAAAATTAGCCAATCCGTATTTTGATAAATTAGTACGAAAAATCCGTTCTAAATTTAAAAGTCATTTAATCGATAGTAAAGAAACCATTCCTACGATGGCATCTAATTTTAGAAACAAAACGTTTAGTTTATATGGTTTAGTAAGTGACCAATCACCCAAATTAAGTGCTACCCATCACTGGCAAAAATTTATGGGTATTGAAGTTCCTGTGCATACCGGAGGCGAAATGTTAGCCAAAAAATACGATATGAATGTGATTTTCTTAAAGACAAAGAAACTAAAACGTGGGTATTATGAAGCTAGTTTTGAAGTGCTATCCGATGGAAATGCAAAAGATGTTCCAAATTACGAAATCACCGATAATTTCCTAAAATTGGTAGAACAACAAATTTATGACGCACCCGAATTTTACTTATGGACGCATAAACGCTGGAAGCATATGAGGTAATAGGTGAAGGGTGAAGGGTGTTGGGTTTAGGGTAAAAGGCAAAAAGTAAAAAGTGTACTATTCATTTTTAAAGAAACCAACTTTTAACCATTTCAACTTCTGGTCTAGTATCGTTTTTATGATTGAAATCGTTTTTAATTGGATTGTAAACATAATCTTCTTGCCAAGTAGTAAAGTTTTCTGCTACATCAAGAATCGCATCACAAACCAACTGAATTTCTTCTGAAGTAGTTGTGGGATGAATGGACATTCTAATCCAACCAGGTTTATTGGTTAAATCGCCTTCGTTAATACTACAAGTGATAGAATTTGATGTTTCTTGGTTTACATTTAGCAAATAATGTCCATACGTTCCGGCACAACTACAACCACCACGAACTTGAATGCCGAATTTATCATTTAATAATTTTACACCTAAATTAAAGTGTAAATCGGTAATGTAAAATGAAATTACCCCTAACCTATCCGAATGTTCTGCCGCTAAAATATGTATGTTTTCAATTGGCGCTAATCGTTCAAAAATGTAATCTACCAATTCGTGCTCTCTATCTAAAATGTGTTGCACGCCCATTTTTTCTTTCAATTGAATCGCAAGTGCCGTCTTTATCACTTGTAAGAAACCAGGTGTTCCACCATCTTCCCTATCTTCAATATTATCAATATATTGGTGTTCGCCCCAAGGGTTTGTCCAAGAAACCGTTCCGCCACCAGGACAATCTGGAATGTTGTTTTTATATAATTCTTTATTAAAAATCATCACTCCACAAGAACCAGGTCCGCCTAAAAATTTATGTGGCGAAAAGAAAATCGCATCTAAATACGCTTCATTATCATCTGGATGCATGTTAATTTCCACATAAGGTCCGGAACAAGCAAAATCAACAAAACAAACACCATTATTTTGATGCATAATTTTAGCTACTTCATGATAAGGCGTTCTTATACCTGTTACGTTAGAACATGATGTAATAGAGGCAATTTTAAAACTTCTATCCTTATATTGGTGTACTAATTTTGTAAAATTATCTATAGAAAACAAACCCTTGTCATCTGCAGGAATCACAACTACATCTGCAATAGTTTCTAACCAAGAAGTTTGATTAGAATGGTGCTCCATGTGGGAAATAAACACAATGGGCTTAATTTCATTTGGGATAGTAGTATATTCTTTTAAATTTTCAGGAATTCGCAACCCTAAAATACGCTGTAATTTATTTACAACGCCTGTCATTCCGGTTCCATCCGTAATCAAAACATCATTAGCAGTGGCATTTACATGGTGTTTTATAATATGACGCGCTTCATGATATGCCAGTGTCATAGCCGTTCCAGTAATTGAAGTTTCTGTATGCGTATTAGCAACAAAAGGTCCGAAAGTATCCATTAGTTTTTCTTCAATTGGTCGATACAATCGGCCGCTTGCTGTCCAATCTGTATAAACAATGTTTTGTTCTCCAAAAGGAGACAAAAAAGATTGATTAATACCAATGATCTCTTTCCTAAACTGCTGAAAATAAGTTTCTAACTTAGATTTTGTTTCTATTGCATTCATGCTATGAAATTTGTTACAAATATACATTTTATTACACATCTTATAAAAATTTTATTCTGTAACTTTGTGAATAATTTCATTCAAATGCCTATTTCATTTCTTCATAAATTTACCGCTACTTTACCTTCAGATCCTATTGAAGAAAATTTTACGCGTCAAGTAAATCATGCTGCTTTTTCATTTGTAAAACCAAAAATACCTAGTCATCCAAAACTACTTCATCTGGCAAAAGAAGTTCAAGATTTAATTGGTTTTTCGGATGATTTTGTTGCTTCAGAGGCATTTTTAAATTTAATATCTGGTGCCAAAATTGTTGAAAATGCAAAACCATTTGCTATGAACTATGCCGGACATCAATTTGGAAATTGGGCAGGACAACTTGGAGATGGCAGAGCTATAGTTTTGGGCGAAATTGAACACAAAAATCAGCTTTTTACTTTACAATTAAAAGGCGCAGGACCAACACCTTATTCCAGACGAGCGGACGGTTTAGCGGTATTGCGTTCCTCGATTCGTGAACATTTGTGTAGTGAAGCTATGTTTCATTTGGGCGTTCCAACAACCCGTTCGTTATCATTAGTTTCTACTGGTGATGAAGTGGTACGAGATGTTATGTACGATGGAAATGCCGCATTAGAAAAAGGGGCTATTGTATGTAGAATTGCGCCAAGTTTTATTCGGTTCGGAAGTTTTGAATTGTTTTCGTCTCAAAATGATATTGAAAATTTAAAATTACTTGCCGATTATACGATTACAAATTATTACCCTGAAATTACTACAACAGGAAAAGAAAAATACCTTGCATTTTTTAAAACTGTTGCCAAAAAAACAAGACAATTACTACTTCATTGGCAACGTGTGGGTTTTGTGCATGGCGTAATGAATACCGATAACATGAGTATTCACGGCATTACAATTGATTACGGACCTTACGGATGGCTTGAAGATTACAACCCGAATTGGACACCAAACACCACTGATGCAACTGGCAAAAGATACCGATTTGGCAACCAATCAAATATTGCATTATGGAATTTATATCAATTGGCAAATGCATTATATCCGTTAATTGAAGAAGCAGCGCCTTTGGAAGAAATTCTTAATGATTTTGCGAAAAAATACGATGAAGATTTTTTAGAAATGATGCTGAAAAAATTGGGTATTACATCAAAAAATGACGAAAATGAAAAGCTGATTCAACAATTACTATATAATTTAGAACAAACGGAAACAGATTACACCATTTTCTTTAGAAATTTTAATCGGATGGAAAAAACAGATACAAGTGAAGCTTGTGTAGCAAAAATTACTGATGCGTTTTACAAACCTGAAGAAGTTACAGGAATTATTTTAGAAACTTGGCATTTTTGGTTTGCACATTATGTAACACTTTTAAATAAAGAAGTCCTTTCAAATAATGAGCGAAAAACGCTTCAAAATTCGGTTAATCCGAAATATGTTTTGCGAAATTACATGGCGCAAATGGCAATTGAATTGGCAGAAAAAGAAGATTATTCGTTATTAAATGAATTATACCAACTGCTTTTGCATCCGTATGCGGAACAACCCGAATTTGAAAAATGGTTTGCTAAAAGACCCGATTGGGCAAGAGAAAAAATAGGAAGTTCTATGCTAAGTTGTAGTTCTTAAATTAGACGTATTAGACTTCTTAGATTGTTAGATATTTAGATATTTAGATTTTCTGAAAGCTGTTTATATATAAATTTAAAATACAAGATTATGATAACCGTTAGTACCACTATCAAAAACAAAACCATTGCTGAAGTTTGGGATTTTTTTACCAATCCAATACATGTTATTAATTGGAATTTTGCTGGCGACGATTGGCATTGTCCTAAAGCAGCAAACCATTTAGAAGTGGGTAAATCGTTTACGTATAGGATGGAAGCAAAAAATGGAGAAACGGGTTTCGATTTTACAGGAATTTATACAGAAATTGAACCTTTATCCAAAATAAATTATGTTTTAGCAGATGATAGAAAAATTTTTATCACTTTTACTGAAATCGAAAATGGGATTGAAATAGTTGAAAAATTTGATCCGGAAAATGAGAATCCAGAGGACATGCAACAAGCAGGATGGCAAATGATTTTAGATAATTTTAAAAAGTATATTGAAAAAAATTGATATGGAAACATTACATTTTACAAGAGAAATTAACGCCACTACAACAAAAGTTTGGCAGGTTTTATGGGACGATGCAACTTACAGAAAATGGGCAGCCGCTTTTTGTGAAGGATCTTATGCAGTGAGCGATTGGAACGAAGGGGATAGCGTGCATTTTTTAGATTCTACTGGAAATGGTATTTATAGTAGTATTGATGAAAAAATAGAAAACAAATTAATGTCGTTTATACATATTGGAAATTTGCATAATTTTAAAGAAATGCCTTTGGATGAAGAAACAAAATTATGGTGTAACTCTAAAGAAACCTATCGTTTAGACACAGAAAATAATCAAACTAAACTAACTGTCACTATTGATGCATTAGAAAACTATGTTGGTTTTTTTAACGAAAGTATGCCGAAAGCATTAGAAATTATTAAAAAGTTAAGTGAAATCTAAACAAAAAAACCGATAGATGACTATCGGTTTTTTTTATGCTTTTTCGTAACGTTCCATTTCTCGGTCATAAAATTCGCCAGCTAGCGTAATTAAATGTTCCATTTCGGCTTCTAATTCAGTTTGATCTTCTTCTTCAACATCTTCTAAAAATTCAACTGAATCGTCTTTAAGATTGATAAAAAATCGTGGATATTCTAAATGTATGACAAAAATATCATCTGGAAAATCAGTGTTGTCTCCTATTACAAATTTTGGTAATTCCATATTTTAAAATTTTGAATTTTGAATTATAAATTTTGAATTTTCAAAAGTACAAATCTTTTGTCATTCCTCTTTTATCTTTTATCTATTATCTAACAATCTATAATCTAATATCTATTATCTCTTATCTATGTAATTTTAAAAGAAATCTAAATCGTAAGTAAAGCATCAATGCAGCAGCTGTTAATCCGGATAATAACCCAATCCAAACGCCTTCTGCTTTCAATGAAGTATATAAACCTAAATAAATTGATATTGGAAAACCAATCACCCAATAGGCCACAAAGGTTAAATACATGGGGACTTTTACATCTTGTAAGCCTCTTAGCGCTCCTAAAACTACCACTTGAATGCCATCTGAAATTTGGAAAAAAGCGGCAATAATTAATAATTTAGACGATACAGAAAGCACTTCTTTTATTTCAGCTGCATTTAATGCCATTTCTGAATTTACAAAAAACGAAGGAAAAATTTGACTTCCTAACATAAAAACCACTGCAAAAATAACTTCTAAAATAATCGCCATTAGAAATATAGAATGGGCTACCGTATTTAGTTTTTTATAGTCATTCAATCCTTTTTGATTGGCCACTCGAATCATAGCCGTAACACTCAATCCCATCGCAAACATAAAGGTCAACGAAGCCAAACTTAATGCAATTTGATTGGCTGCTTGACTGGTTGTTCCAATCATACCACATAACCAAATGGCGCCTGTAAATAAGGCCACCTCAAAAAACATTTGTAATGAGGAAGGAATACCTAATTTAATAATTTTATTTGAAACACTTTTTTGAAAAGATTGCCAACCAAAATTCTTGAAAAAAGATTTAAATTTTTCGTTTTTAGACAATATATAGTGCATATAAATAACCATAAATACACGAGCAATTAATGTTCCAATTGCAGATCCTACAATTCCCATTTTAGGAAACAAGAACAATCCAAAAACTAGCAATGCATTAATTACTACATTGATAATATTTCCATAAATTGTGGCATACATGGAATATTTGGTTTCACTCATACCGTCTGCAAATTGTTTGTAGGCTTGAAAAATAACCAGAGGCACTAATGAGAATCCAACAATATCTAAAAAAGGTTTGGCCAATTTTACTACGTCTGCTGGTTGGTTCATATAGGACAACAAAGGTTTGGCAAAAAACAACAAAAAGAACAATCCAAAACCTAAAATGGTACATAAAATCAATCCGTTTTGAAAAGCAGTTCTTCCGCCTTCTCTATCTTTTGTGCTATCAAATTCTGCAATAATTGGCGTGATGGCTGTAGAAAATCCAATTCCAATAGACATGCCAATAAACACAAAACTATTTCCTAAAGAAACCGCCGCTAATTCTGTAGAACCCAATTGTCCTACAAAAATATTATCTACTACTCCAACTAACGTATGCCCCACCATACCTAAAATTACAGGTAAAGCTAAATTGAAATTGTATTTGAATTCTTGAATGTATTTTTTCATTTTGTTATAAAGAGGTTCGCAAAGGTTGGCAGCGTCATACAGAATACAAAAAATATTTTTGTGACTCTTAATGTTATTTCTCAGCGTATCTCTGCGTACTGTCTTATTTTAATTTTTCTATTAGTTGGTCTAACGAAACTGTTTCTTGAGCTCCTGAAATCAAATCTTTTATTTTATATTGGTTTTGTTTGATTTCTTCTTCCCCTACTAAAACCGCAAATTGAATGCCTTTTTTCTCAGCAAACTGAAATTGTTTTGCCATTTTAGCCGCATCGGGATACATTTCGACTTTAATATTATTTTGTCTTACTTGCGAAATGGCTTTTAATGAAAATAGCGTTTCAGCTTCCCCAAAATTTATAAATAAGGCTTTTGAAGTGGTAGTTACTGTTTCTGGAAACAAACCTAATTCTTCTAAAACCAAATAAATTCGATCTAATCCGAAAGATATACCCACACCACTCATATTTTTTAATCCAAAAATTCCGGTTAAATCATCGTAACGACCACCACCACCAATGGAACCCATTGCAACACCAGCTGGAGCACCTACTTCATAAATGGCACCTGTGTAATAATTTAATCCACGAGCTAACGTAACATCAACATCTAAATTTGCCGATTGTAAACCTAATTCATGTATGGCATTACAAATAAATTTCAATTCTTCAACACCTTTTAAACCTTCATTCGAAGATGCTAAAAGCGTGGCTAATTTTTCTATTTTTTCAGGAATGGTTCCTGTAAAATTGAAAAGCGGCTGTACGTTTTCAATGGCTGCTTCAGAAATACCTTTTTCAAGCATTTCTTTTTTCACACCGTCTTCACCAATTTTATCTAATTTATCTAACGCAACCGTAAAATCAATTAATTTATCTGAAGCGCCAATTACTTCTGCAATCCCAGATAATATTTTACGATTGTTAATTTTTATGTGTACGCCTTTTAAACCTAAAGCTGTAAAAATAGTATCGTACAATTGTACAAATTCTACTTCTTGCCAAAGCGAATGGCTTCCTACTACATCGGCATCACATTGAAAAAATTCTCTAAAACGCCCTTTTTGTGGTCTATCCGCACGCCAAACGGGTTGGATTTGATATCGCTTAAAGGGAAACTCTAATTCGTTTTGATGCTGTACTACATAACGCGCGAAAGGCACGGTTAAGTCATAACGCAACGCTTTTTCTGAGATTTGACCGGTAATTTTTTTAGTGTTTTTCACAGATAAATCTTCTACTGAAACTTTATCTAAATACTCACCTGAATTCAATATTTTAAAAATCAATCTGTCGCCTTCTTCCCCATATTTTCCCATTAAAGTATCCGAATTTTCAAAAGAAGGGGTTTCAATAGGTTGAAAACCAAACTGTTCAAAATTAGATTTTATGATAGAAAATATATAATTCCGTTTAGCTACTTCTGTAGATGAAAAATCGCGAGTTCCTTTTGGAATACTTGGTTTGGATGCCATAATAGTACTGTGTTGATGTGGCAAATTGCCAATTATCAATTATTGAATTGCAAATATCTTACTTTTAAATGGATTCGCAAAAATCAATGGGAAAAATCAATGGCAATGGCAAAAATCAATGGCAATAATCAATGGCAATGACAAAAATAAATGGCAATAATCAATGGGGAAAATCAATGGCAATGGCAATGGCAAAAATCAATGGGAATAATCAATGGGAATGGGAAAAATCAATGGGAAGTATAAAATCAAGAATTTTGACAACACAGATTTGAGAAATTTTAATAATTTTTATAATTCCTTATATCGGTGTTCCCAAAAAGTAAAATCTATTTTCTAAATTCTTTTCAAAAATCGTGTAACATTTAAAACAAAAGGTAGTCAAATAAATATGATTGGATTATTTAAAGAAAATACAAAAATTGCTATTGATTCTATTAGAAGTCAGGCATTACGTACCTTTTTAACAGTATTTATTATTGTTATTGGGATTACTTTTTTGGTAGGAATTTTAACTTTAACCAAAGCATTAGAAAACAATCTGTTTGGAAATTTTGCTTCAATGGGTGCCAATACTTTTTCAATAAGTCAGTATGATTTTTCGGAACAAATTAGCCGAAATGATGGTGCTCAAAAAATAAATCCAATTATTAGCTATACACAAGCCAAGGCATTTAAAGATAAATTTGACTTTCCTTTTACAGCCACTTCATTATCCTTTACTGCTTCAGCGAATGCAGAAGTAAAATTTGACAACAAAAAAACAGATCCAGAAATTACCGTTTTAGGAGCTGATGAAAATTTTATTCCAAATAATGGTTTCGACTTGGAATCGGGTAGAAATTTTAATTCATTTGATGTGGATAACAATAATTATGTATGTATTGTAGGTGCCAACTTTAAAGATGGGTTGTTTGAAGGTGTAAACCCCATTGACAAAACTATTTCTGTACGAGGTGCTAAATTTAAAGTAATTGGATTATTGAAAGAAAAAGGGGCAACTTTCGGAAATAATCAAGATTTACGAATTATCCTTCCCATACAAATTGCACGTTCTATTTTTTCGCAGCCAAATATAAATTATGATATAGCCGTAAAGATTAGTAACAAACAATTATTAGACGAATCCGTTGATAATTCGATAGTAACTATGCGACGTGTTAGAAAATTAAATCCGGTTGAGAAAGAAAATTTTGGTATCAAACGCAGCGACGATTTAATTCAGAAATTAGGAGAAAACATAGCCGTAATTAACATTGCAGCAATTGCCATTGGCGCCATAACTATTTTTGGATCTACAATAGCACTAATGAATATTATGTTGGTTTCCGTTTCAGAAAGAACCCGAGAAATTGGTATAAGAAAGGCGCTTGGTGCAAAAAGTAGTACCATTGCTTGGCAATTTTTTACAGAAACCTTTGTCATCAGTCAGATTGGTGGAATAATTGGAATAATTTTAGGATTGTTACTCGGTACATTAATTGCTTCCGTAGCCGGTTTTGAGTTTGTAATTCCTTGGGCGGCAATAATTGCAGCTTTTGTTACTACATTTATTGTAACTATTATTTCTGGATTGTATCCTGCAATTAAAGCGTCTAAGTTAGATCCTGTTGAAGCGTTGCGTTATGAATAGCCCCCTAACCCCCAAAGGGGGAATGAAAGAATTGAGAAAAATTAGATAACAAAACTTTTAAGTTTTCTTTTCGCATTTGGGGATTAGAAAGCGGCACAAATCATTCTGTCATTACCCATAAAATCTTTACGCAATTCAATGTTTTTGAAACCTAATTGTTCTAACAATTCAACCGTTTCTTTTCCTAGATATTGATTGATTTCAAAAAACAATTTTCCGTTTGGCGCTAAGCTTTTCCATGCCAATTGAGCAATTTTTCTATAAAATAATAACGCGTCCAAATCATCTACAAACAAGGCTAAATGCGGTTCGTAATCTAATACATTTCTTTTTATTTCTTGTTTTTCTAAATTTCGAACATATGGTGGATTGGAAACGATAACATCGAAAAGTAGATTCGAAGATTTGGAGAGTTGAAGAGTTGAAGATTGTAAAATATCTTGTTGAATAAAATTCACCTCCACTTGATTATCTAAAGCATTTTTACGAGCCATTTCCAACGCTTTTTCTGAAATATCAATTGCAAAAACAGCAGCATTTGGAATTTCTTTTTTCAAAGCAATGGGAATACAACCCGAACCAGTACCAATATCTAAAACCCTTTGCTCTTTACCTTTTTCCTTTAACCCCTTAACTATCCATTCTACTAATTCTTCTGTTTCTGGTCTTGGAATTAGTGTGTTTTCATTCACTTCAAATCGCAGACCATAAAACCAGGCTTCACCAGTGATATATTGAATTGGTTTTTCGGTTTTTAGTTCTGAAATTATAGTTTGCCATTTTTTAACATATGATTCTGTAATTTCAAAATCAGGGTGTAGTGAAACATCCATTCTTTTTAAATTGTGCAGAAATTCCGTCAAAATAAAAAAGAAACTTTCTATTTCTGCTTCTTCCTGAATGGTTTGCAATTCAGTAAAAAAATACGTTTTTAAACTTTTAATATTCATTTTATATTTTTTAAACATCAATTTACACAAATTAATAGGTGAAAATTTGTGCATATCTGTGTTAAACCGTTTACAAATCTTTAATCATAAATACATCACAAGTAGTATGTCCTGTGGAACCCATAGGCCCATCTATATAAGTAAAGCCTGATTTTACATATAATTTTTGCGCCTCTTTCATAAAAGGCAAAGTTTCTATATAGCATTTATCATAACCCACTTGTTTAGCAAAAGTCAAACATTTATGCATTAATTCTTTAGCAATACCCATTCCTCTTGCTTCTTTTGCTAAATACATTTTTTGTAATTCACATATTTTAATTTCGGCATCCACTAAATTTCCAATTCCACAACCTCCTAAAATAATTTCGTCTTTTTCTACTACAAAATAAATTTCGTGGTCTTTTTGATATACTTCGAATAAAGTATTTAAATGCGGATCAGCATAGGCAGTTCCTACTTTTGGTGCGTCTAATTCTTCAAAGACATTTCGTATCACGGCTGCGATTTGCAAATTGTCTTTAGGTTCAATTTCTCTTATTATATATTTCATTTGCTAATATAAAATGTAAAAGTACTAAATTTGTAAGATGATTGAGCATGAAATATACATGAAACGCTGTTTGCAATTGGCTAAAAATGGTTTAGGTACTACTTATCCTAATCCGTTAGTAGGAAGCGTGATTGTATACAATGGAAAAATTATTGGGGAAGGTTGGCACAAAAAAGCGGGCGAACCACATGCAGAAGTACTTGCCATTAATTCTGTAAAAAACAAAGAATTACTTTCCAAAAGCACTATTTATGTAAGTTTAGAACCGTGTAGTCATTTTGGAAAAACACCACCGTGTGCAAATTTAATTATCGAGCATAAAATTCCGAAAGTTGTGATTGGTTGTATCGATAGTTTCTCCGAAGTAGCCGGAAAAGGTGTAGAAAAATTAAAACAAGCCGGCTGTGAAGTTGTGCTAAATGTTTTAGAGGCAGCCTGTTTGAGAATGAATAAACGATTTTTTACATTTCACAATAAAAAACGACCTTATATTATACTAAAATGGGCAGAAACAACAGATGGATTTATTGCCCCTTTTTTACCCAATCCAAAAACCTCTTTTGCTATATCAAATACCTATTCTAGGCAATTGGTACACAAATATAGAACGGAAGAACAAGCTATTTTAGTTGGAACTACAACTGTTTTAAATGACAATCCAAATTTAGATGCCAGAGATTGGTTTGGAGAGCATCCCACTAGGATTATTATTGATAAATCTAATAAAATTCAAGATGGATTTAATGTAAAAAACAAAAAAAATCCGACAATAATTTTTACAGAAGAAGAAAATTGTGTACATTCGATAAATATCGCTTATGAATGCATACAGTTTGATACTCATTTGATTTCTAATATCTTAACTCATTTATTTGAAAAAAACATTCAATCTGTTATTATCGAAGGCGGCACATTGACCTTGCAACAATTTATAAATAACCATTTATGGGATGAAGCAAGGGTTTTTATAGCTGAAACTAAAATTTTAGAAGGCGTAAAACGTCCTGAATTTAATTTTATTCCCGAGAAAACTATAAAAATTAAAAATAACCAACTAAAAACATACATAAATTATGATGGAAGCGATAATTTTTGATTTAGGAGATGTATTTTTAAACTTGAATCATCAAGCAAGTGTTGATGCGTTTAAAAAATTAGGATTAAATGCTTGGACAGACGATTTAAAAGCCGCTGCAATTTTATTTGAAACAGGTAAAATAGATGAATTGCAATTTATGGAAACCATTCAGAAGCACCTACCAGATGCCGAGCTTGTAGAAATTAGAGACGCTTGGAATGCTATTATTGGTGATTTTCCTTTAGAACGATTAGAATTTTTAGAAAAACTACAAAACAAGTACGATATATTTTTATTAAGCAATACAAATCCAACACATATTGATACATTTGAACATCGAGTAGGTTTAACTTTTGCTAGAGAATTTTATGCGCATTTTAATAAAATTTATTTTTCCTACGAAATCAAAGTAAGAAAACCAGATGCAGCTGTTTTTAACTTAATTTTAAAGCAGAATAATTTAAATCCAAAAAAAACACTTTTTGTAGATGATACCATAGAACATATTGAAGTTGCCAGAACTTTAGGCATAAATACTTGGCAAATACTTGTAGGACAAGAAGATGTAACCAATTTATTCGATAAAAAAATACTTTAAAATTGCAAGATTTCCAAATTAAAGACACCTATAAAACCATTAAAATTTCGGTTGAAAATATTTTATTTAAAGAAAAAAACAGTAAATTTTTTGGTTATGCTTACCCTATTTCTTCAGAACTTGAAGTTAAAAAACATCTTGACCAATTAAAAACAGATCATTTTTCAGCACGCCATTGGTGTTATGCCTATCAAATTGGAACAGAAAATATTAAGTTTAGAGCTAACGATGATGGCGAACCAAGCAATTCAGCTGGAATGCCTATATATGGACAAATACAATCCTTTGAAATCACTAATGTATTAGTAGTAGTTGTTCGCTATTTTGGCGGCGTGAAATTAGGCGTTGGTGGATTAATTTCAGCTTATAAAACTACGGCTCAACTCACTTTAAATGAAGCAAATATCATTGAAAAAACCATTGACAAACACTTTAAAATTACTTTTGATTATAAAAACATGAACAAAGTAATGCGAATTATCAAAGAGAAAAACATTCCAATTGTTCATCAAAAAATGGAAATGAATTGCGAAATTCAGATTGCTACAAGGAAAAAAAATACCAAAGAAATCGTTGCTATTTTCAAATCTTTATTTGAAATAAAAATTGAAGAAGTTGAGAAATAAAAAATTAGTAATACTATTTTTTTGTGGAGAAATTAAAAGTAAATTTTACAAAAAAATCCTCAGATATCGTTCCTTTTAAGCTTTATTTACAATCGGTCAATATTAGTTTAATCCGTTATAATATTTCACTAATTTTATCAGAAACGTATTTTGGTGGTACAATTGGTCTTCCCGTTTTCATATCAACAAAAACAAGCATCGAATAGCCGGTGGTTAACAATTGATTTTGCTCATTATATATTTCGTAATCAAATTCTATTTTTACAGTGCTCTGACTTTTAAGTTTAGTTTTTATTCGTAAAATATCATCATAACGAGCTGGTTTTTTATAATTTAATTCAAGAGAAACTACCGGGAGCATTACGCCGTTTTCTTCCATCCATTTATAGGAAATTCCTAAATTTCTTAGCCATTCTACTCTACCCATTTCAAAATATTGAGCATAATTTCCGTGATATACCACTCCCATTTGATCGGTTTCTGCATACCTAACTCGTACAATAATTTCTTGTTCTCTCATTATATTATTTATATTTATGGCTTAAAATTTTTATATTTCATAATTTAAAAAAAGACATATACAATAATATTTTTTAAATTACAATAGCTTTTGATTTTTTTTAAAATAATTTTGTTCACATATTTGCTCTCCCAATAATAATCTACACAAAAATAAAGATTTACTCTTATTTTTCTCAAATTAGGTTTAGAAAATTTTAAAAATTACAACAAATTATGATTAATGCAGCCAAATCTGTCTGGAATAATTGCTTGTCCTTTATTAAGGACAACATTACGGAACAAGCCTACAAAACGTGGTTTGAACCTATTGTAGCAATAAGCCTTTCGGAAGATAATGCCTTACTCATTCAAGTCCCTAGTAAATTCTTTTACGAGTGGCTGGAAGAACATTTTGTAATTATTTTAAAAACTGCTTTAACTAAAGAACTTGGAAACCAAGCAAAGCTAGTGTATAAAATTAAAATGGAAAACACTTCTGGGAACAAACTTCCATTTACTGAACAAATTCCAAGTACTTATCGCAGTTCGGTAAAAACACAAGAAATTGATGTGCCTATTGTGAATAAAAATCCAGAATTGAAAAACCCGTTTATTATTCCAGGTATCAGAAATGTAAAAATCGAATCTCAATTAAATTCTAATTATAGTTTTGATAATTTTTTAGAAGGCGATTCTAATAGATTATCCAGAAGCGCAGGAATGGCTGTAGCTAATAAACCAGGTGGCACATCATTTAATCCATTATTAATTTTTGGTGGCGTTGGTTTAGGAAAAACACATTTAGCACACGCCATTGGGGTTGAAATTAAAGATAAATTCCCTGAAAAAACGGTTTTATATATTTCTGCTGAAATTTTCACGCAACAATATATCGAATCTGTAAAGAAAAATACTAGAAATGATTTTATTCACTTCTATCAACTTATTGATGTTTTGATTATTGATGATGTTCAGTTTTTGTCTGGAAAAGCAGGAACACAAGATGTGTTTTTTCATATTTTCAATTATTTACATCAAAACGGCAAACAAGTTATTTTAACTTCAGACAAAGCACCTGTAGACATGCAGGATATTGAGCAACGCTTATTATCTCGTTTCAAATGGGGATTGTCTGCAGAATTACACCAACCCGATTACGAAACAAGAATTTCTATATTAAGAAATATCTTATACAGAGACGGTGTTGAAATGCCAGATGAAATTTTAGAATACGTAGCAAAACATATTAAATCAAACGTAAGAGAATTAGAAGGCGCTATTATTTCATTAATTGCTCAGTCTTCATTTAACAAACGTGAGATTAACATAGAACTAGCTAAGCAAGTTGTAGAGAAGTTTGTGAAAAATGTCAAACGTGAAATTTCTATTGATTATATTCAAAAAGTGGTTTCCGATTATTTCCAATTGGATACAGAAACTTTAAAATCGAAAACTAGAAAACGTCACATTGTTCAAGCGCGTCAATTAGCTATGTATTTTTCAAAAAAATTCACAAAAGCATCATTGGCAAATATTGGTTCGCAAATTGGCGATAGAGACCACGCCACGGTATTGCATGCTGTAAAAACAGTTGACAATTTAGTGGCTACCGACAAACAATTTAAAAAGTTTGTGGAAGACATTAACAAAAAGCTGAGTATTTAAAATGCCCACCAAAGTTTTAATGGTTTGTTTAGGCAATATATGTCGTTCACCATTAGCAGAAGGCATTTTACAAGCAAAACTCCCTAAACAAGATTATTTTATTGATAGTGCTGGAACCGCTAATTACCATATTGGAGCCGCGCCAGACAAACGTTCTATTTTAACTGCAAAAAAATTCGGCATAGATATAAGCCAGCAAAAGTGTAGACAAATTACGAAATCTGATTTTGAAACTTTTGATTATATTTATGTAATGGATACCACTAATTACAGAAATGTAATTGCTTTAGCACCTGATGAAAAATCCAAACAAAAAGTAAAAGTAATTTTAAGAGAATTACACACAAACGAATGTTTTGATGTACCTGACCCGTATTACGGTGAAATGGAAGATTTTGAACATGTCTTTCAGTTATTAGATGAAGTATGTACCATAATTGCTTCAAAAATTAAATCAAATTAGTTTTATTTAAACTCATTTTCTTTATTAAAAAATATACGATGAATTCAACTTCAACATATGGTAAATTATATTTAATCCCTTGTACTTTATCCAATCCTGGTGAAGTATCAGTAGATCCAAAAGACGTTTTGCCCCAAACCATTAGAAGAGCTATTGAGCTTTTAGATTATTATATAGTTGAGAATGAAAAAACAGCTAGAAAATGTATTAAAGCAATTTGCCCAGAAAAATCGCAACCTAGTTTACACTTATGGTCCTTAAACAAACATACTGAAGTTAGTGAGCATTATGAGATGATTCAACCGCTGTTAAACGGTATAAATATGGGCGTAATGAGTGAAGCCGGATGCCCAGGAGTTGCAGATCCAGGAGCTGTGATTGTGAAATTAGCGCACGAAAAAGGCATTCAGGTAGTACCATTAGTAGGACCAAGTTCCATTCTTTTAGCATTAATGGCTAGTGGCATGAACGGACAAAGTTTTGCTTTTACTGGCTACTTACCTATTGAAAAAAACGAAAAGAAAAGTGCCTTGAGAAATTTAGAGAAATGGTCTCAAGAAAAAAATCAGGCGCAACTTTTTATGGAAACACCGTATAGAAATAATAAATTCTTAGAAGATATTTTAACCACACTTCAACCGCAAACTAATTTATGTATAGCATGTGATGTTACGTTGCCAACAGAATTTATAAAAACAAAAACGGTGAACGACTGGAAAAAACAAAAGGTCGATTTACATAATCGACCTTGTATTTTTATTATTCAAAAAAATTAGTTTGTTACAACTTTTGCAAATCTATTGGAGATCACATTTGAAGTATCGTACCCGTTAAATCTTTTAATATAAGACCTCAAAGAAGTCCCAAATCCATCTTTAAAACCATTTTTTCCATTACTTCGAAGATAGGCTTTTACTGAACTTGCACCTGCTAAATGCGCTGCTGCTAACAAACCCGATTCTGTAATTTTGATTCCATTAATTATTCTTCCTGAATAATTTTTTATTTCTTTTCTTAACTCCCATTTATTTATGCACAATAAAGCATAAAATGCGTTTTCTTGTAAGTTAGGATTATTAAGGAAGTTTTTGAAGTTGTTTACACCAATGTGTCTTAAAGTGCTTCTTCCGAATTGATATTTCCCCATATAACCATAAGGATTAACCAACGTGTAAATACCAGCAGATTCTTTAACTCCCATGGCTTGTGTAAAACCTATAAAAGTATTTCCTGTATAAGGTATAGAAAAATTCAACTTGACCGATTCGTCTTTTGAAGGTACTCGATACTCGTAAACTTCCGAATCATCGATATGAAACCCTGTTACAGATTCCTCTTTAAATGCACTAAAACCAGAGCTAATTATTACAATAAATGCAAGGGCAACTCCAAAATAAAAAATGTCTTTTCTCATGTAAATTTATTTCTCAAAAGGGTAAAAAAATTCATTTTTTACATTGTGTTAGATTGACATAAATCATACCACTCCAATTGAATTAACTTGACAAATATATAACATTTTTTATTATTTTTCTGAAAATCAAGTAATTAACATTTTATTAGGAAGCTGAAACAGTCAAATTTAAGTATAAGGTTGTTGACTAGTAAGCCTTTAGAGGAAACTAAAAATTTAGAAGAAAACGCATAAATAATAAAAAAAAAGGTGGTTATTTGATGTTTTTGAAGAAATAAAAAGCTTATAAAAATAAAAAAAACGCAAGATGTTGCTATTTGAAAAATGTATTTATAAAATTATTGTAGTAAAAATAACATCTAATAACAATGCAGCCATAAAAAGTATTAAAACAAAAAGAACTAGGAATTTAAAAAAAACGTTTCATTAAAACTGAAAATAAATAAATTCTTTATCATCTGAGAAAACTCCTAATGCCAAAATGGCTAAAATGCAAAGCAATAATTTTATGTTTTCATGTTTTCCAGAAATGGGTTCTGTTTTATATTTGTGGAACCATTCAAATAAAATAAATGCACCTATTAACCATAACAATTCTGGAACATAACGAGCATTATTTAAATATTGACTCTCAAAATTTAAATTTGTAAACATGTTTTTTATATACAAAATGGCCTCGGAAATAGATTTTGCTCTAAAAAATATCCAAGCAAAAGTAGTAATTGAAAAAGTGAGTAGGATAGAAAAAATTGTTTTCACACCCTCAAAATTCCATTTAATATGAATGTCTTCTAGATTATTTCTATTTTTATTTAGCAATAGCAAAGGTAAAAAGTAAATGGCATTTAGAAAACCCCAGGCAATAAATGTCCAATTGGCACCGTGCCAAAAACCACTTACTAAAAATATTATAAACGTATTACGTACTTGCATCCATTTTCCACCTTTGCTTCCGCCTAATGGAATGTATAAATAGTCTCTAAACCAAGAAGATAAGGAAATATGCCAACGTCTCCAAAACTCGGCAATATCTCTTGAAAAATATGGGAAATTAAAGTTTTTCAACAAATCAATTCCAAATAACTTTGAAGTTCCTAACGCAATATCCGAATATCCTGAAAAATCGCCATAAATTTGAAAAGCAAAATAAATCGCACCTAATAATAAGGAGAACGAATTCATTTGCTCCTGATGATTGAAAACTTCATTAGCGTATAAGGCACAAGAATCCGCAATTACTACTTTTTTTACTAATCCCCAAATAATTTGATGTAACCCTTCTTTGGCTTTTTCAAAATTAAATTCTCGTTTTACTTTTACTTGTGGAAGCAAATGTGTGGCTCTTTCAATAGGTCCTGCAACTAATAAAGGAAAATAACTAACAAAAAGTGAATAGTCAACGAAATTTGTTTCAGCTTTTATACGTTGGTAATATATATCTATAACGTAAGACAAACCATGAAAGGTATAAAACGAAATTCCAACCGGTAAAATTACTTTTATTAATACTGGATTTACTTGAAATCCAAATCCATTAATTAATTCAATAAATGAAGTGGCAAAAAAATTGTAATACTTAAAAAGCCCTAAAAACCCTAAATTAATTAATACACTTAACCAAAACCAAAATTTAGTTTCCTTAACTGATTTGCTTTTTTCAATTTGAATGCCTGAAAAATAATCTAAAAGCGTAGAAAAGACTAATAAAAAAAGAAAACGCCAATCCCAACAAGCATAAAAATAATAACTTGCTATAATTAATAAACTATTTTGCCATGATTTATTTTTATTAAAAACATACCAATATAAAATAAAAATTATTGGTAAAAAAACAGCAAAATGAAGGGAATTAAAAAACAAAATTTAGGATCCAATTGCTTGATAAATAAATCCAATTTTTTCTAATTGTGTTTTATTTAACACGTTTCTTCCATCAAAAACAAAAGCAGGCTTCAACATATTATCATATATTTTTTGCCAATCGTAGGTTTTAAACTCATCCCATTCAGTTAAAATCGCAATGGCATGAGCATTTTTACATGCGTCGTAACCATTTTTTTCTACTGAAATGTACTTTTTATTTTCTTCTTCTGAACGAGATTCTAAATAATTTAAATCCGAGAGAATTTGATTTTCTTCAACTTTTGGATCAAAAACGGCAATATTTGCTCGTTCACATATTAAATCATTTGCTACATAAATAGCTGCAGATTCACGAGTATCATTGGTGTCTTTTTTAAAGGCCCAACCTAAAAAAGCTATTTTTTTACCCGAAACAGTATTATACAAGGTACTTATAATATTATTAGAAAAACGACGTTTTTGATGGTCATTCATAATGATTACTTGCTCCCAATAATCGGCAACTTCATTTAATCCATATGATTTAGCGATATATACTAAGTTTAAAATATCTTTCTGAAAACACGATCCACCAAAACCTACTGATGATTTTAGAAATTTGGAGCCAATTCGACTATCTAAACCAATGGCTTTTGCTACTTCATTTACATCGGCACCGGTTTTTTCACACAATTCACTCATTGCATTTATAGAAGAAACACGCTGCGCTAAAAAAGCATTTGCTGTTAATTTGGATAATTCGGAAGACCACACATTTGTAGTTAAAATAAGGTCTTTGTTGACCCAGTTTGCATAAACCTCAACCAATTTACGAATGGCATCCTGGCCTTCAACTGTACTATCTCCTCCAATTAACACTCTATCTGGAGCAAATAAATCTTCAATTGCTGTGCCTTCTGCTAAAAATTCAGGATTCGACAAAATTTGAAAGTTTACACCGTTTCCTGTATTATCTAAAATATCTTTTATAGCTTGGGCGGTTCGAACGGGTAACGTGGATTTTTCAACTACAATTTTATCTGTTTTTGCTACACGAGCAATTTGTCTGGCACATAATTCGATATACTTTAAATCTGCTGCCATGCCTTTTCCAACTCCATACGTTTTGGTAGGTGTATTTACTGAAATAAAAATTAATTCCGCTGCATCAATTGCTTGATCTACTTCGGTGGAAAAGAATAAATTTCTTCCTCTTGCTTCTTTTACAACCGCATCTAAACCGGGTTCATAAATAGGTAATAAACTTACATCTTCATTGTTCCAAGCATTAATTCTATCCTGATTTAAATCTACAACAGTTACCTTAATATGTGGACATTTTTGAGCAATAACCGCCATAGTTGGACCACCAACATAACCTGCACCAATACAACAAATATTTTTAATCATCTTATAATTATGTTTATCTTTAACTATATTTTTTTGTTAGAAACCCTAGATAGATTTCATGGAAGATTCAAAAGGAATTCTTTGTAATAAACTTCTTCCTAACGTAACTTCATCTGCATATTCTAATTCGTCACCCACAGAAATACCTCTGGCAATTGTTGACACATTTATTGAAAATGGTTTAATTTGCTTAAAGATATAAAAATTTGTAGTATCCCCTTCCATAGTAGAACTCAACGCAAAAATAATTTCTGTAACTTTTTGCTCCTTTACTTTTTCAACCAAAGAATTAATATTTAATTGGCTAGGTGAAATGCCTTCAATTGGAGATATTTTACCCCCTAAAACGTGATAAATTCCTTTATACATTCTAGTATTTTCAATTGCCATTACGTCTCTAACGTCTTCAACTACACAAATTATTGTATGCTCTCTTGAAGGATTATTACAAATTTCACATACCGCAAAATCAGAAATATTATGGCAATTTTGACAATAAATAATTTCATTTCGCATTTTAGTTACTGCATCTGTCAATAATTGTGTTTGAGATGCCGGTTGTTTCAATAAATGTAACACCAATCGCATAGCCGTTCGTTTACCAATACCAGGTAACATGGCTACTTCATTAACTGCATTTTCTAATAATTTTGACGAGAATTCCATTTTGCAAATATATTAAAAAGAAAAAACCTATTGACATAAATATAAATAGGTTTTTTAAGATTTTATTTTGTGCTAATTTTCATTAAAATAACAAGGATTTAGATAATTCTGTTATTTTTGTAAAAAAAACTTATGCAACCCATTACAATTTTACTATTTTTTATTTCTTATTTTATTGTTTTGTTTGGAATTTCGTATTTCATGAACAAAAAATCTGGCAGCAGTAACGATACTTTTTTTAAGGCAAATAATAAATCACCTTGGTATTTGGTAGCTTTTGGGATGATTGGAACAGCACTTTCAGGTGTTACTTTTATTTCAGTGCCTGGCGCTGTAGAGGCCAATCAATTTTCTTATTTTCACTTTATTTTAGGAAATGCCATTGGATTTATTATTGTAGCCACAGTATTATTACCTTTATATTACAAACTTAATTTAACTTCAATTTATACCTATATTGAACAACGCTTGGGGTATTTTAGTTATAAAACGGCTTCTTTTATATTTTTATTAAGTAGAACAATCGGTTCGGCTTTTAGATTGTATTTAGTAGTTTTAGTTTTGCAAAATTTTGTTTTTAATACCTATGGGATACCCTTTTGGGCAACTGTTTTGATTAGTTTAGGATTGATTTTTGCCTATACGTACAAAGGCGGATTAAAAACCATTATTATTACAGACACTTTACAAACCTTATTCTTAGTAAGTTCCGTTTTTTTTACCATATACTTTGTTTGCGATAGTTTAAATCTTGGATTTAGTGAAGCTATTACAGTAATTGATGCTTCGAAATATTCTAAAATTTTCTTTTTTGAAGATTTTATAGGTTCCGGACAACATTTTGTAAAACAAATTTTAGGTGGTGTTTTTGTAACCATAGCCATGGTAGGTTTAGATCAGGACCTAATGCAGAAAAATTTAAGCTGTAAAAACATCAAAGAAGCACAAAAAAATATGTTTACGTTTACCGGGATATTTGTAATTATCAATTTATTTTTTCTAAGTGTTGGTGCTTTATTGTATTTATTTGCAGCGAAAAACAATATTCCAGTACCTACATTAGAGGGTGCTGTAAGAACCGATTTATTATTTCCTGAAATTGCTTTCAATCATTTTGCTTTAGTGCCAGCAGTTGTATTTTTATTAGGATTAACCGCAGCCACTTTTGCGACAACAGATTCGGCTTTAACCGCGCTAACTACATCTTTTTGTATTGATTTTTTAGGAATGGAGAAAAAAGAAGAAACAAAGAATACGGTAAAAACTAGACATCTTGTCCATATTGGATTTTCGTTAGCTTTATTTTTGGTGATTTTAATATTTAATTCGTTAACTAATCAATCCGTTGTCAAACTAATTTTTAAAGTTGCATCCTATACCTACGGACCGCTTTTAGGTTTGTTTGCTTTTGGTATTTTAGTTAAAAACCGTTCTGTAAAAGACCAATTGGTTCCGTTTATTTGTTTGTTATCGCCAGCAATTACATTCTTAATTAGTATAAATTCAGGAATTGATGCAGAAGCACCAAAATTAATTCCATATGCTTTTGCTGAAGAATTAATAATTGTAAACGGTATGATTACTTTTATTGGATTGTTCTTAATAAGTAAAAAAGATAAAATTAATACTGATTTGTAGCTACTAATACTAACGTGCAAGCTACTTCAAATTCAATATTATTTTGTTTTAATCTTTCATAAAATTCTGGATTTTCAGTTCCTGGATTGAATATTATACGTCTTGGCTTTAATGAAATAATATAGTCGTAATATTCTTCTTGATTCTTTGGATTTAAATATAATGTTACGGTATCAATTCCTTTAAATGGAATTTTTGCGGTTTCAATTTTCACATCTAAAGCCATGCCTTCTTTAGCGCCAATAGCAACTACTTGATGAGATTTATTTATTAAACTTTGTATGGCTTTATAAGCATATCTATCTTTATTTGTGGTGGCTCCTATGACTAACGTTTTCATTTTTCCGGTTTTTAGTTGTACTAATTTACAAAATGTTTTTTTATTAACATTTAAATAATTGTATTATAAATTCTATCTTTGAACTACGTGATATATTTGCAACAAAACTATGGACATTTTTATTTATTTATTTGCCGCCTTATTTTCTGTATTAAATCCTATTGGAACCGTACCTATTTTTGTAGGATTAACCCAAGGGTATTCTGCATCGGAACGATCTAAAACTTCTTTAATTACCTCAATTAATGTATTTGTAATTTTACTTATTTCGTTTTTTGTTGGGCAATATGTATTGTCTTTTTTTGGAATTACCATTACTGCTTTACGAATTGCAGGTGGAATTATTATTGCGAGTTCTGGTTTTTCATTATTAAATGGAAACTTTAGCAAAAACAAAGGAATTAATAAAAAGGTACAAAAAGAAGTGGAAATGCGTCAAAATATTGCACTTACGCCATTAGCAATGCCAATGCTTGCCGGCCCTGGATCCATTTCGTTATTAATTGCTTATTATCAAGAATTAACAGAAACGAATGCCTCAATAAGCACCTCAGAAATTCTATTTTCATGTTTTGCCATATTAGCTGTAGCCATTTTAATTTATTTAATATTACGAAGTGCACATTATTTAGCAAAAATATTAGGTTCATCAGGAATTGTGGCGATATCAAGAATCATCGGATTTTTAACTATTGCTATTGGAATTCAATATATTATTAGTGCCGTTTTAAGTATTATTAGAGGGATATAAATTAGAAATTCCAAAAAACAAAAATTCCAAATTCCAACTGATTAGTGTTGAAATTTGGAATTAAAATATTAAAACATATATTTTTATTCGATTTTTGGCAAGAAAACCTCTGCCATCATGCAACGAGCACTTCCGCCTCCGCACGCTTCAATAACATCTAAACTGGCGTGTAAAATTTCACAATGTTTTTCGATTTTATCTATTTGTGATTTCGTTAAACTTTGATAAGCGGAATTACTCATTACCAAATACCGTTTATCAGCTGCTCCACGAACCTGTAACATATTTCCTGCAAAATTATTTACTTGTTCTTCTGTGATTAAAATAATTTCTTTTCCATCTGCTTTAAGGTTTTCTAAAACCATTTTACGTTCTTTTTTATCATCTATGCAATCGGCACAAATTACAGCGAAGGTTTCCGCAATACACATCATAACATTGGTATGATATATAGATTTTCTTTCTCCATTTACAGTTTGAAACGCTTCAAAAATAATGGGCGACATATCAAAATCTTCACAAAATTCGATAAATAATTCTTCATCAGCTCTTGGTGAAAGTGCGCAATACGCTTTATTAAATTCTCTATCTAAAACCAAACTACCAGTTCCTTCTAAGAATACATGATCTTCTTCTGCAGAAGTATAGTCCATAATTTCCGTTATTTCAAAGCCTTTATCTTCTAAAATATCTAAAACATCTTCTCTTCGCTCTAGTCTTCTGTTTTCAGCAAACATTGGATATAAAGCTACATCGCCGGTTTCATGAAAAGAAATCCAGTTGTTTGGAAAAATACTATCTGGCGTGTCAGGTTCTTTTTTGTCTTGAATTACAATTACATGTACACCTACACTTTTTAATTTTTCAACATAGGCATCAAATTCCTGCACAGCTTTAAAATTTACCGTTTCAGGAGTTACATCATCTAAAACTTTTTGATAATAGTTATTTACAGCCGTTTGTTCGTTCATACGAAACGCTACGGGACGAATCATTACTATGGTATTAGTAGTTTGTTTCATTTTATTTTGTTTAAAGTTTCAAGTTTCAGGTTTAATTACGTGAAATTTGAAACCAAATTAAATTAATCTCTAATTAATGGTAAAGTAGAACATCGTAATAATCCTTCTTGTTTTGAAATTTCGGCATATGGAATTTCTTCTACTATAAAACCGTTTTTGCGTAACCAAGTATTTAATCTTGTGAAATTTTTCTCTGATACAATTACATCTGGAGCTATTGAAAAAATATTGGAGTTCATGTGATACATTTCTTCTCTTTCGATATGAAACAAATTATCTTTACCAAACAAATTTACCAAAAACATATAGTCCGCTTCCTCACGAAAACCACTTTTGTAAATTATTCCTTTATTTGTTCCGATTGGCTGAAAGCAACAATCTAAATGCAAAGCATTGTCTCTGGGTTCTATTTTAGATTTTACCAAATCAAAAGCTTTTACTTTTTTATTAGGAAACAAATTTTGTATATAAGCTACTCCTTCCAAATTAGTTCTAGCTGTAATGTAATCTTTATAATCTGAACCTTTATAAGTACCAATAAAAATATATTCATTCCAAGGCATTACATCGCCACCTTCTATATGAACATCCTCTGGCGGGCGGACTACTTTATTTGGATCTATTTTATCAATTATGTATTGAATAGCTTCTAATTCTCTTTCTCTATCGGGTAAAATATTGGCTTTAATAAAAATGTCATCAATTACAAAACCAATATCTCTTGAAAAAATTTGATTGTAATTTTCAATAATTTCGGGACGATAGACTTTTACATCATATTTTTGAAAAACCATATTAAAAGCTTCCATTTCAGAAATCATATCTGCTTCAATTGGATATGTTCCTGCCTTGATGTGTTCTAATGATTTTGGGTCATAAGCTTCTTCAATTGTAGGCGTTGGTCCATTGCTAATAGCCGTTCCAAGTACAACTGCTCTTAATTTTGAGGTTTCGTTCTTTACATTTAATGACAACATAAAACTGTTTTTTACAAATATAGAAAAATGATAGCGATTGAGAAAGTTAGAACCTTGTTTTCAAAAAAAATTTAAACCATTAATAAAAAATATTTAAAAATTTGTGAAAATATTATTTTGTGTATTGATTTCCAATTACTTATCTTTGGTGAAACTTAAAACTAAATTATTATGGGATTATTAAATTTTTTTAGCTCATTATTTGGAAAAGCTAAACAAACTTCAGAAAATACTATTGAAAAAAAATCTGAAATTTCAGAGTCCAATTCTGAAAAAGTAGTTGAAATAATAAAAAATATTACAGAAAATAAAGACCCAAAAGTTACAAAACCTAGAGCAAAAAAAGCACCACTAAAAAAAGCACCACTAAAAAGTGCTACACCAAAAGAAACCACAGAAAAAAGTACTACAAAAAAAGTAATTGCGAAAAAAGCCCCAGTTAAAAAAGCCCCAGTTAAAAAAGCGGCAGTAAAAAAAGCCACACCTAATAAACCTATTGATAATATAGAATAACCTTTATTAAAAAAGCTTCAGAATAATCTGAAGCTTTTTTATTACAAGTTTAATTTTCCAACTATTTTTTTAATGTCTTGCTCTTTTGATTTTGGATAAATAAAAAGTACATTTTCTTTATCAACAATAATATAATCCTTTAAACCATCAATAACTACTAATTTTTTTCCTTCTGTTCTAATAATATTATGTGTAGCGTTTTCTAAATAAACCGTCGCATTTACAATAGCATTATTAGATTCATCTTTATCTAATTTATCGTATAGAGAGCCCCAAGTTCCTAGATCATTCCAATCAAAAGTTGCTGCTAAAACAAAAACATTTGGTGCTTTCTCTAAAATAGCATAATCTATAGAAATATTTTCTGCTAGCGGATAATTTTCAGCGATAAACTTTTTTTCATTTGGCGTATTATAGCTATCCCATCCTTTTAAGAAATCCGCATACATTTGAGGTTGAAAATTTTCAAAAGCCTTGGTAATTGAGGCTACACTCCAAATAAATATACCAGCATTCCAAAGAAAATTTCTACTTTGAATAAACGTTTGCGCAGTTTTATAATCCGGTTTTTCTCTAAATTGAACTACTTTTTTTATTAATTGAGAATCTAATTTATCATACTCAATGTAGCCATATCCAGTATTTGGAAAAGTAGGTAAAATTCCTAATGTCATTAAAGTATCTTGGTTTTCACAATGATAAAAAGATTGTTTTAAATTTGCAGCAAATTGCATTTCGTCTTCAATCCAATGATCGCTTGGCGCTACTAAAATTAAGGCATTTGGATTTTCTTTTTTTATTTTTAACGAAGCATACAAAATACAAGGAGCAGTATTTCGCATCGCAGGCTCTAAAATAACTTGTTCTTGTTTTACGGAAGGAAGTTGTTCTAAAACAATAGCATTATAACTTTCATTGGTTAATATTAAAATATTCTCTTTTGGAATAATTTGCGCTAGGCGACTAAATGTCTTCTGAATTAATGTTTCTCCCGTTCCTAACATGTCGTGAAATTGCTTTGGATATTCAGCTGTACTAACTGGCCAAAATCTAGAACCTACTCCACCTGCCATCAATATGGCATAATAATTTTTATTCATTTTTATTGAATTTCTTTAATTTGAAATCACTTCAACTTCTGCATTAGGTTGAAATAAGAACAATCTTCCTGAACTTACTTCTAAACATTCATATCGTTTCACACGCAAGGCAATTTTTTTAAAAACTTTTCCGTTTTTTATTCTAAATGTACTTCCGTATGGAATTTCAAAGATATAATTATTCTCTGTATTTCTTTCATCAAATTGTTTTAAAGCTAAAGACAAAGTAGCATCAGTATCTGAACTTGCTTTTGGATTTCTAAAATGTCTGGCCATTAATGGTAAAATCTGATGCGGAAATATTTCGGGACGAATAAACGGAACCATTAAATGTTGAAAGGTTATTTTCCATTCTGTACCATGGGGTAAAATGTTTCTTCCATATTTTTCAAATGCTACCAAATGCGCGATTTCATGAATTAACGTCATTAAAAATCGGTATTTATTCAAATTGGCATTAACCGTAATTTGATGAAAACCGTCAGGATGTCTCCGATAGTCACCATGACGTGTATTTCGTTCATTTACAATTTTTAAATGCACGTGATTCGCCTTAATCAATTCAAAAACGGGTACTACGGCATGTTCTGGTAAATATTTTTGTAAAACGTTCAAACAAATAGGTTTTTAAGGTGTTGAAGAGCTTACCTGTAATACTTTCCCATTATAATATTTATTTCCCGTAAGGGCAAAATTAAATATATAATCCGCCATTTCTATTGCTGAAAGTGGTGCTTCGTAACCTGGAAAAGCTTCTTGTAACATTTCTGTATTGACAGCGCCCAATGCTAAAACATTAAATGCAATTTCTTTTTCTTTGTATTCCTCAGCTAATAATTCCGACAAGGTGATAACGGCTCCTTTACTTGAACTATATGCTGAAAGTCCTGCGAATTTCATACTCCCTTGTATGCCACCCATTGAACTTACAGTAACAACATGGCTCCCTTTTCCCAAAAATGGAATACAAATTTTAGTTAATTCTGCCACAGCGAAAACATTTACTTTATAAATATTTTGAAATTCTTTAGAAGTAATTTCAGTAAAATTTTTATGCAGTAAACTCCCTGCATTATGAATTAATATGTCCGCTTTTTTCCAAATTTTCGAAATAAACTTGTGTACTTGTTGCAACTGATTTTCATCTGAAATATCAATTGCTAAACAGGTAATATTTTTGTGTTCCATTAAAACTTGTGGTGTTTTACGAGAAATGGCTAAAACTTGATGACCTGCATTAGCAAACTGCAAAGCCATTTCATACCCTATTCCACGGGAAGTTCCTGTAATTATTATATTTTTCAAAATAGTATTTGTTTTATGTAAATATAAAAAAAAATCCTGAAAAATAATTTTCAGGATTTCATAATTATAAAAATATTTTTTTATGCTAACATCGTTACGGGATTTTCCATAAATGCTTTAAATGTTTGTAAAAACTGTGCTCCAGTTGCACCATCAACCGTTCTGTGGTCGCAAGCTAAAGTTACTGTCATGGTATTACCCACTACAATTTGTCCTTTTTTAACTACTGGTTTTTCAATAATAGCGCCAACAGATAAAATAGCTGAATTAGGTTGATTAATAATTGAAGTGAAAGATTGGATTCCAAACATTCCTAAATTAGAAATGGTAAAGGTACTTCCCTCCATTTCGGCTGGTTGAATTTTCTTTGATTTTGCTTTTCCTGCTAAATCTTTTACACTCACACCAATTTGAGTTAAACTCATTTGATCTGTAAATTTCAATACTGGAACCATTAAACCGTCTTCAACCGCCACAGCCACACCAATATTTACATGATGATTGATTACCATTGCGTCTTCTCTCCATTGAGAATTTACTTGTGGATGTTTTTTCAATGCCATTGCAGAAGCCTTGATTACCATATCGTTAAAAGACACTTTAGTTTCTGGCAGGCTATTAATCATATTTCTTGAAGCAATCGCATTATCCATATCTAACTCAATTGTTAAATAATAATGTGGTGCTGTAAATTTAGATTCTGATAAACGTCTCGCAATGGTTTTACGCATTTGCGAATTTTTAATTTCTTCTTGGAACATTTCTCCTGCTGGAACAAAAGGTTTCACAGCTGAAACTGCATTAGTTGCAGCTGTAACGGCTTGAACCGGGGTACTAGCAGCTGCTGGAGTAAAGTTTTCAACATCCGATTTTGTAATTCTTCCGTTTTCACCAGTACCTTTAACTTGAGCTAAATTCACCCCTTTGTCTTGCGCCATTTTTTTAGCTAAAGGCGATGCGAAAATTCTGTCATTTGTATTGGATGTTGGGTGTTGGGTGTTGGGTGTTGGGTTAGTTTCTTGTTTAACCTCTTCAACCTTTGGAGTTTCAACTGTTCCGCCAACTGTAAAGCTAGCAGCTATTCCTGTAACATCTGTTCCAGCTGGTCCTAAGATTGCTAAAATTGTGTCTACTGGAGCGGTTCCACCCTCTTCTACACCTATATATAATAAAGTACCTGAATTGAAAGATTCAAATTCCATAGTAGCTTTATCTGTTTCGATTTCAGCTAAGATATCACCTTCTTTAACGGTATCTCCTACTTTTTTCAACCAAGTGGCTACCGTACCCGTTGTCATAGTATCGGACAAACGAGGCATAGTTACTACTTTTACACCTGCAGGAATCTCAGATTTTGATTGAGTTGCCACAACGGCTTCAGATTTAACTTCTTCAACTACTGGAGTTGTAGGGTTCCCATTTAATAATCCAGAAATATCTTCACCTTGTTTTCCCACAATGGCTAATAATGAATCTACCGGAGCCGATTCGCCTTCTTGAATACCAATATGCAATAAAACTCCATCATAGAATGATTCAAATTCCATAGTGGCTTTATCCGTTTCTATTTCTGCTAAAATTTCACCTGTTTTTATTGTGTCACCCACTTTTTTCAACCAAGTGGCTACCACGCCTTCTGTCATGGTATCACTTAAACGGGGCATTGTAATTACTGTTGCCATAATTTATAGTCTGTGAGGAATAAATGGATAATTTTCTTGTTCGTAAACCACATCATATAATTGTTGTGCTTCAGGGAATGGAGATTCTTCTGCGAATTTTTCACATGCTGCTACTAAATCATTTACTCTTTGGTCTATTGTTTCGATTTCTGCCTCAGTAGCATACTTTTTTTCTTTAATAATATCTAGAACCTGAGTAATTGGATCGATTTTTTTGTATTCTTCCACTTCTTCTTTGGTTCTATAATGTTGAGCATCAGACATAGAATGACCTCTGTATCTGTATGTTTTCATTTCTAGGAAAGTTGGGCCTTCCCCTCTTCTTGCTCGTTCCATAGCTTCATGCATGGCTTCAGCTACTTTAACAGGATTCATGCCATCTACCGGGCCGCAAGGCATTTCGTATCCTAAACCTAATTTCCAGATATCGGTATGATTGGCCGTTCTTTCTACAGAAGTTCCCATAGCATATCCGTTATTTTCACAAATAAATACTACTGGTAATTTCCAAGTCATAGCCATATTAAAGGCTTCATGTAATGACCCTTGACGTGCAGCTCCATCACCAAAATAGGTTAACGTAACACCACCCGTTTCAAAATATTTATCGGCAAAGGCCATACCTGCACCAACTGGAATTTGAGCGCCTACAATACCATGACCTCCATAAAAACCATGTTCTTTAGAGAAAATATGCATAGAACCACCCATACCTTTAGAAGTACCAGTAACTTTACCTAATAATTCTGCCATTACTGCTTTTGGATCAACACCCATACCAATTGGCTGTACGTGATTTCTATACGCGGTAATCATTTTATCTTTTCCGCCTAATTCCATTGCGTGTAATGCACCAGCTAAAACGGCTTCTTGTCCATTGTATAAATGAAGAAATCCTCTTACTTTTTGTTGTATATATAAGGCTGCTAATTTATCTTCAAACTTTCTCCAAAACTGCATGTCTTCATACCATTTTAGATATACTTCTTTTGTAATTGGTTTCATATCTGTAACTATTTATTTTTTTACGAACCACAAAAATACTACAACGTATTTTATTCTAAAAATTTATTGCTGTTTAAATTAAGAAAATAATCAATTTATTTTATTTTTTACTAACGAAATCGTTATAGGTTGCTTTTATCAAACATGAATGGCAATAAATTTTTCAAAGAATCTGATTTATGTATGGGCCCAATTGATCCCATAAAATAAATTTCGATTGGCAAATCTTGTTTCACTTCATATTCAGAAATGGATTGACGACAAGAACCACAGGGTGGAATTGGACTTGTTGCTTCACGATCTGATGGTGCTGCCGAAATAAACATTTTTACAATTTTATTTTCAGGATAATTTGCACCTGCATAAAAAATAACTACACGTTCTGCACACAAACCTGATGGATAGGCTGCGTTTTCTTGATTTGAACCTTGTAATACCATGCCATTATCTAATACAATCACTGCGCCTACTAAAAATTTCGAATAGGGCGCATAGGCTTTTTTCCTAATTTCAATGGCTTTATTCATGTATTCTTTTTCTGTATTTGATAATTCGTCAATCGATTCAAAGACAGACAATTTAGTTTCTAATCGTATTTCTTTCATAAGCGTGTGTGTTTATTTTTACTTATTTTGGAAAAAAAATCCAAATTCAAAAAAGATTGAATTTGGATTTAAATTAATTATTTTTTTGTATTAGTTATCATCGTATTCGTCTCCAAAATTAAATGACAAAGAAAATCGCAAGGTATTTTCAAGTGGGTTTCTAACTTTAGATGCAGAAAACAAATAAGACACGTCAATTTTAACAATATTATATTTAAAACCTGCTCCTAATGTTAAGTATTTTCTGGCACCTTTTTCGACACTTTCACTAAAGTAACCCGTTCTTAAAGCAAACGAATCTTGATACCAATATTCTGCACCTAACGCCCAAGTAAATTCTTTTAGTTCTTCCGAAAAACCATCTGGTGCATCACCAAAAGATTTAAATATACCACTTGTCCAACTTATATTTCTGTAATTTTGATTATTAATTGATTTATCAGTAGCATCAATAACCCCATCATTATTTAAATCTGTAACGTTTTGTGGTGTTGGTACTAATAATTTTGTAGTTTCTCCAATTAAACTTACTTTATTATAATCATCAAAAATAAAATCAAAACTTCCGCCCAATCTCATATTAGCTGGGATAAAGTTTTCATTTAATAAATCATTATCATAAGATAATTTTGGACCTAAATTTTGAAAATTAAAACCGGCTCTCCATTTCCCATTGAAACTGTCATAGACTTCTTCTTCGGATTGATAGATACCAGACACATCAACTGCAAATGTAGTGGCAGGCTTAACATCTGTAGTGGCATTTGCTATTTTTAAATTAGATCGAATATAACGACCGGACACGCCCATGGCAAATTCTGGACTAAGTTTTAATGAATATGATCCATCAAGTGCGAACTCATTAGGATTTACAGTTGACAAAAGGGTTCCTGCATCATCTGCTAATTGAATTTCTCCAAATCCAAAATAACGTAAGCTACCTGAAAAAGCCATCCGTTCATTGAATCTATTAAAATATGTTACTTGTCCTAAAGAAATATCGTTTGCAATACTAGTCAAATAAGGTGTATAACTCATTGAAAACCCTTGCTTTTGTTTGGAAAAGGCATATTTTGAAGGGTTATATTGTTGCGAAAAAGCATCGGAAGAAGTGGCTACACCCATGTCGGCCATACCTGCGGAACGCGCATCAGCGGCAATTAATAAAAAAGGAACTGCAGTAGTAATAACTCTATCTTGTGCTTGAGTTAGTTGTGCAATTACGATAATTGATAAGAATGTAAATAGATTTTTCATCTGTTTGATTAAGTTAATAGTTATTTATTTCAGATGTATTTTTATTTCAATATGCTTGTTTTTTAGTGATTTGACAAATATACATTTTTTTTATAGGATTACAAGTTTTTCTATTTTTTCTATTTTTTTACCCGTTATTGCTGATTTTACAGTTACTTTATATACATATACACCTTTTCCTATTTTATCTCCAAAATCATCTTTTCCATCCCATTTAATATCTCTAGAAGTAAACCCTTCATTAACAATAGTCTGATTTATTGTTTTTACCAATTTACCCGTTATGGTTAAAATCTGAACTTGAACCTCTAATGGTTCAAAAGGGCGATTATGACTAAACCAAAATTCGGTATAATTTACAAATGGATTTGGATAATTTAAAACATGTTGTAATTCTAAATCGCCCTCCCCAATAACCACAAACTGAATTTCAGCCGTAACTAAATTATTATATACATCCCAAGCTTTAAACAAAATAGTGTGTAAACCTGGCGCTAAATCTCGGAACGGATAGGTAACTTTTCCTTTTTTATAGTTATCTGTTTCTGTTTCGTAATAATCATTTAAATTAAATGGATTGTTTTCATCATTATCCAAAATAGCCACAATATCATGCCCAATGCCGCTCGCTGTGTTGATTCCGTTTTCGTCTTCAAGAAAAGCTAAAAAAATTGGTGATTCATTTGTAATCCCACCACTAACAAAATTCGTATCGTTCATGTACAATTTTAACTTTGGTGGTGTAGTGTCAGAAGGGGCTAATACATTTACACCACCAACTTTAATTTGTGTGTTATATCCTGTTTGATTTTGTAAAGTTGGAGCATTACTTTTTGCGTAAAAACTCACTCTTCCATTCCCTATAGGGATTTGAATATCTTGTGGTACGATAAAACTAAATTCAAATTTTCCGTTAACCACTGATGCATTTCCTCTGTAAATAACTTCTCCCAAGCTCACAAAATTTAGCTTAGGTTGATTATAGGGTGGCAATGAAGCATTATCATTATCCAATGTTATTCTATTCAAATTTTTATCATACACTTGTACAGCTAAATCTCCATTATAATTGGCTATCAAGGCATTGTTTTCATCCAAAACCTCACCTGTTAATGTTGCTAAAGACAACGCTTGCAAAGAAAGTGTAGTCGTATTTATATTTTCACCATTAACTTTGGTTAAAACTATTTTAGGCTTGGGTATAGCTAATTTTAAAGCGGGATCGCCAATATAAAAAACAACTCTTTTATTAGCGCCGCCAAGAGATATTTTTGAACGTCGTAACGTTTCTGCAATGGAAATATAGGAATTGTTTTCCATTGTGAACAAATTATTATAAATTTCTTCATTTAACTGAATACCGAGTGATTGACTAATTTGTCTAGTTGTGGCTAATAATGAAATAGCACCACCAGCTTTATTCCAATACATATATTCTCCACCCGTTGGGCGATTTGGGTCATCAAAACGGGTAAATTCGCAAGTGATCGTAATAAACAAAGGATATTTATATCTATTGTTAAGTGCTTGTGCATCTGACTTTTCAAAAATACGTTCTACCGCAAAACTCTCTTCATTTCCATGTCCGTAATAATTTAACACCAATGCACCTAATTCGATGGCGTCAATAAATGCTTTTTTGGCTTGCGGATATCTTGGTCCACCAGCACTTACTTCTTGTACATAGGCATCTGTAAAAATTTTAGTGCTATTAAAAAAAGGATTAGCTACTGAAACGTCATCTGCTAGTTCATTCAAATCCTTTTGCAACAAATAATCCCCTGATAAAAAGGGGTCTGGATCGTCTGCATAATACACTAGGTTATTTCGCCATCGTTGGTAAGATTTTTCGTCATGATATTCAATTACTTTGTTTACCATTTCTGAAGCTTGCGTATTTGAAGAAACAAGCATTCTACCTACTGCTAAATCCATTAAATCTGCCGAAGTTAGCATATTTCCTTCATTGTTATCCATAAGCGCAAAGAAATCATCCGACATAAAGGAAGAAAATAATGAAAAATTTGAACTATTATTTGGATTTAATGATTGAGACACTTCAAAACCATGAAAAACAGGTACTATATTAGTATTATTTCGAATTCTATCTTTAAAATCGTAAGATGCATCGCCAAATAAATTTAAATATTTAACTTTATTAGCTGTATTTGAAGCATGATCATATACATATTTTATAAAATTTCTAATTGCAGCCACATCTTGTTTTCCGCCTCCAAATTCGTTATAAATTAAAGGTAGCGTAACTACTTTAACACTCATATTTGAATGGTTTCTATGGAAATTAGCCAAAGTTTCAGCTTGTGTCACTAAGCTAGTTGGAGTGACAATTAAATAATCAATATCTTGAAAAACACCTAAATTGTTTTTAAAAATGGTGCCTTTTAAATTTTGATTAGCCACACTAGTTTCTGTTTCTTTTGAAGGAAAATAAACATCAGAATAATCAACAGCAACAAACTTTTTATCTTGACCTAAAGTCAATTTAAAAGACAAACTATTTTGGGTATTCTCAATTTTTGCAACATTATAGATGTCTGTAACATCCCAGACCGCTTTTACACTTGAAGCATTAGAAATAGTAAATTGTCCTACCCCAATATTTGTTTTCACTAATTGATTAGAAAATAAAAACTGTTTGCCACTCCCTTTCAATTCGGCGTTGTATTTTAAAATAATATAATCTAAATATCCTTTTGAAGAAGGCACTCCATTGTTTATGTAAGTTAAATCAATAGTTACCGCGTTTGAAGTTGGAATAAAGGTAGTATTTAGGATATTTTCAAAACCTAATGCAGATCCCGTAGCTGCGTTTATTGGAACGGTTCCAACTTCAACCGCATTAGCTTTTACTTTGAATGAAGTAGCAACAAATGAAACCGCCGCAAAATTCGCAGATAAATTTACAGGGGTACCTGAAGTATAATTAGGTAATACAAATGGAAACGTCTGGTTGTCATCTAGATCAAATTTTTCACCAAACCATCTTCTACCGATTTTTCCGGCATTAAACAAATCTACTTCATGAAACTGATAGCCATCGTAATTTGAAAGAAATAAAGTGGCGGAAGCCATTGGCTCGATATAAGTTTGGATTCTTTTTCCAGCCGAACCATTGGTTGTTACATAATAATATGATCTGTCTGCAAATTGATTTACGTGAGTTAAACTTTCTTCGTTCCATGTATCTACGCCTTCTGCATAAAACAAAATATAATCATTTTCATTAAAAACTCCGTCTTCTTCACCTATAAATTGAATGGCATTTTCTTCTAAATCAATAGGATAAGCTGTACTATTTAATAAAGGCAACATTCTGCCTCCATTACCATATATTTTAATAGTTCTTGGGTCTACAGCAACATTTACTCCAATACTTTGAAGAAAACTTTTACTTACTACGTAAACCCCTGATTTTTCAACATAAAATCTGTGCCAAGACCCCGTAGCTAATACTGAGTTTTGAATAGAAGTAGTAGTTTGAAATGACCTATTAAAATTAGATGTAGAATAATTTAATGTAAAAGATTTTACCCTTTTATAACCTAAATTGTCTTTAATTATTGGATGAAAACTAAAAGAAAGAAAGGCGTCATTTCTAGCATATGATGAAAACGATTTAAAATCAATTTTCGAGGAAATATTGGAAATATCCAAGCCACTTAATTTGGATTCATCTATGGTTTCATATAGGATGTTTTCAATTGAGGCTGCGGCTTCCGAAACCAAACCTGGAACTTTAAAATTATTAATATAGGTAATTGTTTTTTTTGTTTCGTCAAATTCAAAATTTTCAGATTGAAATTGTGGTATATTATACTTTGATTCACCTATAACAAAAGGAGTAGTGTTATTCCAAATCAATGAAAAGTCTTTTGTGTTTTGAGCAAAACTCAAAAAAGAAACGAGTAGTACTAATAAATATTTTTTTTTCATCCCCATAATAACGCAAAATAAACTAAAATATTGCAAATAATGAATTTTTAAATAACTTTATACAATATTTAACACGATTTTTCGTTACATATTATATCAAGTAAAATTATTGTTTAATTTTTTTTATTTTTTTGTTGCATATTAATGGTTTATTACTATCTTGCGACACTTAAATTTTTACCTACAAAAGTATGAAAGTTACTAAAATTATGACTTTAAAATTGTTGCTAGCGTTAACTGTAGCAATAGGTTTTACCAGCTGTAGCAAAAGCGGAAGCACTAAAGGTGGTTCAAGCGCAACTGGATGGCAAATCAACGATAAAAAAGGTGGTTTCCAATACAATACTAAATTTAAAAAGCAAGAAACCCCTCCTGGAATGACCTCAATTGAAGGTGGAACATTCACAATGGGTAAAGTAGAAGATGATGTAATGCACGATTGGAACAACAGCCCAACCAAGCAACACGTTCAATCTTTTTACATGGATGAAACAGAAGTTACCAATATGATGTATGCAGAATACTTATATTGGGTAAAATCAGTATATCCTCCAACAGAAGATAATTACAAACACATTTATAACGGAGTAATTCCAGATACTTTAGTATGGAGAAATCGTTTAGGTTATAACGAAACGATGACAAACAACTACTTAAGACACCCCGCTTATGCTAACTATCCTGTAGTTGGAGTAAATTGGATACAAGCTACTGAATTTTGTGAATGGAGAACCAATCGTGTAAACGAAAATATTCTTGAAAAAGAAGGTTACCTTAAAAAAGGAAATAAAATTAGTGCAGAAGTAACAGCAGATTCAAACTTTGATACAGAAGCCTACATCAATTCGCCTTCAAAAACATTTGGCGGAAAAGAAGAAATTGTATTGAAAAAACAAATGGGACAAAAAGCCCCAAGTAAAAAGTCTGGAGCAGCTACAGCTACTGAAGCTAAAAATGTATATGCACAAAGAAGTTCTGGAATAATTTTACCAGAATACAGACTTCCAACAGAAGCAGAATGGGAATATGCCGCCTTAGCCTTAGTTGGAAACAGAGAATACAATATTTATAAAGGACAAAAAAAATACCCTTGGAAAGGGCAATATACTCGTTCTGGTAAAAGACAATTAAGAGGTGATCAATTGGCTAACTTCAAACAAGGAAAAGGAGATTATGGTGGAATTGCTGGATGGTCAGATGATGGCGCTGATATCACAAACTACGTAAAAGCTTATCCTCCAAATGATTTTGGTTTATATGATATGGCTGGTAACGTTGCAGAATGGGTACAAGACGTTTACCGACCAATTATTGATGATGAAGGAAATGATTTTAACTACTTTAGAGGTAACGTTTACACTAAAAACAAAATTGGTGAAGATGGAACTGTAGAGATGGTTACTAGTGATAACATTAAATACGATACACTAAGTACTGGAAAAGTAATTGCTAGAAATTTTCCAGGAACTATTGCTCAGGTACCAGTTGATGAAAACGAAACGTATTTAAGACAAAACTTCTCTACTTCTGATAACAGAAATTATAGAGATGGAGACAGACAATCAACTAGATATTTTGATTTTGGATCAACTGATGAAGAAGCATCTAAAAAAGATGATCCTAATCAAAGAATGTACAAATCTCCTATACACAAAATTGATGCAGATAGCGCAGGAAATCAAGTAAAAAAATATGACAGGTCTGACAACAGAACTACTTTAGTAGACGACAATGTTAGAGTATACAAAGGAGGGTCTTGGAGAGATAGAGCTTATTGGTTAGATCCAGCTTCAAGAAGATATTTCCCTCAAGATATGGCAACAGACTATATCGGTTTTAGATGTGCCATGTCTAAAGTTGGACCAAAATCTAACAAGAAAACACCAAGAGGAAACGTTAAGAAATAATATTTCTTAAATAATATACAAAAGCCCTTTATATTTAAAGGGCTTTTTTTTATTTTAGCAGTATGGAAATAGCAACAATTTACAACTACTTTTTGCAATCAAGTGGGATTGCAACTGACAATAGAAAAATCAACTCAAACAATTTGTTTGTAGCCCTTAAAGGCGACCACTTTAACGGAAATAAATTTGCGTTAAGTGCTTTAGAAAACGGTGCCAAATATGCAATTATTGATGAAGTGGAATTCCAAATAGACGAACGTTTTATTTTAGTAGAAAACACATTAGACACTTTACAAAAATTAGCAAATTACCATAGAAATCAGCTTAATATCATCATAATCGGGTTAACGGGAAGTAACGGAAAAACCACTACCAAAGAACTTATCCACGCTGTACTTTCTCAAAAATATAATACCAAAGCAACTGTTGGGAATTTAAACAATCATATTGGTGTTCCTTTAACGCTACTTTCATTTGATGCAAGTACCGAAATAGGCATAGTAGAAATGGGTGCAAATCATCAAAAAGAAATTGAAATGCTTTGCGGTATTTGTCAACCCGATTTTGGCTATATCACCAATTTCGGAAAAGCGCATTTAGAAGGTTTCGGAGGAACTGAAGGAGTCATTAAAGGTAAAAGTGAATTATACGAGTATTTATCATTCAATAAAAAAGCGGCAGTTGTAAATACCGATGATGCCATTCAAAATGAAAAAACGAAAAACATAACCCGCATTACTTTTGGTTTACATACTTCACAAAATTTTGTTTCCATTTCTAACATAGAAACCAATCCAATGGTAAAAATCGAGTTTGATAACATAGTTATTCAATCGCATTTAATTGGCTTATACAATGCAAATAATATAAATGCTGCAATAACTATTGGTAAACATTTTGGTGTTTCCAATGAAAAAATAAAATTTGGTTTAGAAAACTATATTCCAAATAATAATCGTTCCCAATTAATAGAAAAAAATTCAAACAAAATAATATTGGATGCTTACAATGCAAATCCTAGTAGTATGCTAGCAGCGTTAACCAATTTCTTTCAATTACAAGAGCAAAATAAAATCGCTATTTTAGGAGATATGTTTGAGTTAGGTACAGAAAGTTCCGAGGAACACCAAAAACTAATTGACTTTTGTACCCATCAAACAGATATTAATTTTTATTTTATAGGAAAAGATTTTTATGCTCATAAAAATATAAATTCAAACATGCATTTTAATGACACATTTGAATCTTTTAAAGACGCATTTACAAATCAGAAAACAGAAAATAGTTTTCTATTGATAAAAGGTTCCCGCGGAATGAGTTTAGAAAGAACTTTAGAAATAGTATAACAAAAAAGGCAACCAACTGGCTGCCTTTTTTGTTATATAAATATATTTTAATATTACGAAACCAAACCTCTAGAAATTACAATTCTTTGAATCTCAGAAGTACCTTCATAAATTTGGGTAATTTTAGAATCACGCATCATACGTTCTACATGATACTCACTTACATACCCATTACCACCATGAATTTGAACCGCTTCGTTAGCCACTTCTAATGCAATTTCAGAGGCATATAATTTTGCCATAGCACCCGAATGCGCAATATCTTGTCCCAAGTCTTTTTCAGTTGCTGCTTTATGAATTAGTAATCTGGCACAGGTAATTTTCACATGCATGTCAGCTAATTTAAACGCAATGGCTTGATGTTGAAAAATAGGTTTTTTAAAAGCTACTCGTTCTTGTGAATATTTCAATGCTAATTCATAAGCCCCTTGAGCGATTCCTAATGCTTGAGAAGCAATTCCAATTCTTCCTCCATTTAAAGTTGACATGGCAAAGGCAAAACCAAAACCGTCTTCACCAATTCTATTTTCTTTAGGGACTTTTACATCATTAAATAATAGTGTATGCGTATCCGAACCACGAATTCCCATTTTCTTTTCTTTAGGCCCCACTTCAAAACCAGGCATCCCTCTTTCTACAATCAAAACATTAATTCCTTTATGCCCTTTTGATACATCTGTTTGAGCAATAACTAAATAAGTAGAAGCTGTTCCTCCATTTGTGATCCAATTTTTAGTACCATTTAATAAATAATGGTCACCCATATCGATTGCGGTAGTCTTTTGCGAAGTCGCATCAGAACCAGCTTCAGGCTCAGACAAACAAAAAGCGCCAATGACATCGCCTTTTGCTAAAGGTGTTAAATATTTAATTTTTTGTTCTTCCGAACCATATTTTTCTAAACCAGCACAAACTAATGAATTGTTTACAGACATAATTACTGCAGCAGAGGCATCTACTTTAGCAATTTCTTCCATGGCTAACACATAGGAAACGCTATCTAATCCAGCACCTCCATATTTAGGGTCTACCATCATTCCCATAAAACCAAGTTCCGCCATTTTCTTAACTTGCTCAGTTGGAAATATTGAATGTTCATCTCTTTCAATAACACCAGGTAATAATTCTGTAACAGCAAAATCTCTTGCCGCTTGTTGAATCATTAATTGTTCTTCGTTTAATTTAAAATCCATTATTTTACTATAGGTTAATTGAATATATCATAAAAATTTCGGTCAAATGTAGGTAAATAATATGAAATTTTCAATAAGAAATTGTATTTTTAACCCATGTTTAAGCACAACTATAACGTTATCGGCGTAATGTCAGGCACTTCATTAGATGGAGTGGATTTGGCGCATGTAAATTTTGAAATAAATAGTAATAAATGGTCCTATCAAATCTTTGAATGTGCTACTATTTCTTATTCTAATGAAATGATTTCAAAATTAAAAAACGGGATTCATTTTAGTAAGACTGAGCTTTCAGAGTTAAATATTGAATATACCAACTTACTAGGAAATATTATTACAGAATTTATAGCCAAAAACAACCTTTCAAATCTTGATGCGGTTTGTTCGCACGGACATACTATTTTGCATCAGCCAGAAAAGGGTTTCACCCTTCAGATTGGAAATTTACCCGAAATTGCAAAAATCACAAATGAAAAAGTAGTTTGCAATTTTAGGGTACAAGATGTGCTTCTGGGTGGACAAGGCGCGCCTTTAGTACCAATTGGCGATAAAATTTTATTTTCCGAATTCGAGTATTGTTTAAATTTAGGTGGTTTTTCAAATATTTCATTCGAAAAAAATAACGAGCGAATTGCTTTTGACATTTCCCCTGTAAATACCGTTCTAAATTTTTATGCCAATACTTTCGGTCTAGAATATGACAATAAAGGTAAGATTTCGGAATCTGGAAAGATCAGTGAAGCATTATTTGACGAATTGAATACATTAGATTTTTATCAAAAAGCCTATCCAAAATCATTAGGGTTTGAATTTGTTCGGGAAATTATTTTACCTATGTTAGCGAATTATCCAATTTCGGTAGAAGACAAAATGCGAACATTTACAGAGCATATTGCCTTTCAAATTGGCAAAATATTACAACAAAAAACTGGTAGACTATTAATTACCGGTGGTGGCGTATACAACGAATTTTTAATTGAAAGAATAAAAAACTACTTACCAACTATTGAAGTAATTATTCCGGATGAAAAAACCATACAATTTAAAGAAGCTTTAATTTTTGCCTTACTTGGCGTACTAAAATTACGAAACGAAATTAACGTTTTAGCAAGTGTAACAGGTGCTACACATAATCATAGCTCCGGCGAAGTATTTTAACTAATAATTTCTCGCAATCATTTTTTACAATTATATTTGCAAAATAAATCAAAATCCTTAAATCAAAACATGAAAGATTTACTACATAAATTCGAAAATAAAGAACCAGAAATTGTATTCAATTGGAAAGATCCGGAAACAGAAGCAGAAGGTTGGACCGTAATAAATTCATTACGTGGTGGCGCAGCTGGCGGAGGGACACGAATGAGAAAAGGTTTAGATCAAAACGAAGTGCTTTCATTAGCTAAAACTATGGAAGTAAAATTTTCAGTTTCTGGTCCTGCCATTGGTGGCGCTAAATCTGGAATTAATTTTGATCCTGCAGATCCTCGAAAAAAAGGGGTTTTAGAGCGTTGGTACAAAGCGGTTTCTCCTTTATTGAAAAATTATTATGGGACGGGTGGCGATTTAAATGTAGATGAAATTCACGAAGTAATCCCAATGACAGAGGAATGTGGTGTTTGGCATCCACAAGAAGGCGTTTTCAACGGACATTTCAAACCAAGCGAAGCAGATAAAATTAATAGAATCGGACAATTACGCCAAGGTGTAATCAAAGTAATTGAAAATGGAGCATTTACTCCAGATTTATCTAAAAAATATACGGTAGCCGATATGATTACTGGTTATGGGGTTGCCGAGGCCGTGAAGCATTTTTACGGAATTTATGGCGGAAGTGTTGTAGGTAAAAAAGCCATTGTTCAAGGTTTTGGAAATGTAGGTTCTGCAGCGGCTTTTTATTTAGCTAAAATGGGAGCGAAAGTAGTAGGAATTATTGACAGAGATGGCGGTGTATTAAACGAAAACGGATTTACATTTGAAGAAATTACAGAATTATTCAGAAATAAAGAGGGTAACAAATTGGTTTCTGACCAAATGATTCCATTTGCTGAAATCAATGATAAAATTTGGAAAATTGGCGCACATATTTTTGCTCCATGTGCCGCATCAAGAATAGTTTCTAAAGACCATGTAGAAAATATGATTGCGACAGGTTTAGAAGTGATTTCATGTGGTGCGAATGTTCCTTTTTCCGACAAAGAAATATTTTACGGGCCAATAATGGAAGAAACTGATAATCAAGTAAGTTTAATACCAGATTTTATTTCAAACTGTGGCATGGCAAGAGTTTTTGCTTACTTTATGGAGAAAAAAGTACAAATGACAGATGAAGCTATTTTTAACGATGCTTCTGAAATTATAGGAAAAGCCATTCAAAAAACATTTGATGTAAAGGCTAGCAAGACAAACATTAGTGCTAGAGCCTATGAAATTGCTTTGAAACAACTGGTATAAAAAACAAATACCTTAATAATTAAAAACTAGGTTTAAACTAATTTGAACCTAGTTTTTTTTTGTTTCAACAATTTTTATTACTTTTAATCGTTACTATAAAAAAAACCTAAATGAGATCAATCATAAAATTATTAAAATTACTCTATGAGCAGGGTTATTTCACCTTGGTATTATTAGTTGTTTTAATTGGTTCAATTTGGTTGTTAGTACATTTTTTAAAGAAATCAACACTTTCTGATTCAAATAAATCTATTGTAATCACCACACATTCTGTAATTTGCATCGTACTTTTACTATTATTTGTTAGATTTTGGCCTCCTTATGGAAAAACCGAAATGTTGATAGCACAAGGTGGCGGTGGCGGTGGAGTTACCCTAAATTATGGAGATACCGATTTTGGAAAAGGTGATGATTATTTAAATGAAACCTTAGAAGTGAATATGAAAGATGTGGCTTCAGAACCTGAAGAATCTACTCCTGAAGACATCTTAACTCAAGACAATATTGGTGCCGATGTGCCTACTCCACCAAAATCAAAAAATAAACCTAAAGAGAAAAAGCCAACGGAAACCAAACCAGTGGAAACAGCTAAAACGCCTGTAAAAAAGACCAATAGTGCTTTAAGCAACATGATTAAAGGTAAAAATAAAGGTGGCGACGGAAATAGCAATACCAGCGGAAATCAAGGTTCCGAAAATGGTAATACGAATGCCAACGGCTACTATGGCGGTGGGGGTTCTGGCGGCGGAACAGGCGGTGGAAATGGTACAGGAAACGGCACGGGAACCGGAGCAGGAAATGGTTCTGGCTCAGGTGGCGGAAATGGAAGTGGTGGTAAAGGTGGTGCAAATTATAGTTTAGCAGGTAGAAGAAATATTAGTCAACCTGTAGTTGGTAACGAATGTAATTCTTTCGGAAAAGTAGTAATTGAGGTTACCGTTGATAAGGCGGGTAATACTATTGGAGTATCTAATGGTAGAGGGACAACGGGAGATGCTTGCTTAATTGCATTAGCTAAAAACTTTGCTCGAAAAACAAAATGGACACCAAGTGATACCGCTGCTGAAAAACAAGTAGGTACAATTACTTATAATTTTAAAAATTAATTTTAAGTTACCTAATTCCTATACAAAAACCCAAATAAACTCTCTAAACTTTTAAACTTTTAAACATAAACATTTATATTTGCATCACAATAAAAACAAAACAAATGCAACATATAATCGATCGTTTTATAGGATACGTTACTGTGGATACAGAATCGGATCCAGAATCAAACACTACACCAAGTACAGCTAAACAATGGGATTTAGCAAACAAATTAGTTGAAGAGTTAAAACAAATAGGTTTGTCAGATGTTTCCATAAACGACAAATCTTATGTAATGGCAACTTTACCAAGTAATTTAGAGTATGAAGTGCCTACGATTGGTTTTGTTTCGCATTTTGATACTACTCCAGATTTTACTGGAAAAGATGTAAAACCACAAATTATAAGAAATTATGACGGTGGCGATATTATCTTAAACAAAGAAAAAAACATCATCTTATCTCCTTCTTACTTTAAAGATTTGTTACTATATAAAGGGCAAACTTTAATTACTACAGATGGTACTACGCTACTTGGCGCAGATGATAAAGCAGGAATTACAGAAATCATGACTGCTATGGAATATTTGGTGCAACACCCAGAAATTAAACACGGAGCCTTAAAAGTATGTTTTACGCCAGATGAAGAAATTGGTCGTGGTGCAGATCATTTCGATGTAGAAAAATTTGGTGCAGATTGGGCATACACTATGGATGGAAGTCAAATTGGTGAATTAGAATATGAAAATTTTAATGCAGCTGGAGTAAAAATCATCTTTAAAGGAAAAAGCGTACATCCAGGTTATGCGAAAGGAAAAATGATCAATTCCATGCTTTTAGCAAATAAATTTATTGCGAAATTACCAAAGGAGGAAACACCTGAAACCACAAAAAACTACGAAGGTTTTTATCATGTTACCAATATTCAAGGTAGTATTGAAGAAACTTTAGTGCAAGTAATCATTAGAGACCACAATCGTAAGAAATTTGAAAAACGAAAGGTGTATGTTGAAGAAGTAGTTTCGAAAATCAACAAGAAATACAAAAAACAATTTGGCGAAGACATTGCGGTTTTAGAAATAAAAGATCAATATTACAACATGCGTGAAAAAGTAGAACCTGTAATGCATATTGTAAAACTTGCCGAACAAGCTATGAAGGAGTTGAACATCAAACCGTTAATAAAGCCCATTCGTGGAGGTACTGATGGTTCGCGTTTATCATTTATGGGATTACCTTGTCCGAATATTTTTGCTGGTGGTCACAATTTTCATGGTAAATACGAATATGTTCCTGTTGAAAGTATGCAAAAAGCGGTTGAAGTAATTGTAAAAATTGCAGAATTAAACGCAATTCAGAATAAGAAATAAATTACAAATTAAAAATTCCAAATCCCAAAATTGGATGTAGCATAAAATAAAAATTCCAAATTCCACTGTTATTCAGTTTGGAATTTGGAATTTATTTTTTGGAATTTAAAATATTATTTCTTCTCGTTCAGTTTTAAACTCATTTCTGCAGAGATGGAACTTTTTTCGATTTTTAATTTACCCGACATGGTTTCCATAACAATTGTAGTTTCGGCAATTTCAGAAACTTTACCATGAATTCCAGCGATTGTAATAATTTTATCGCCTGTTTTTAAATGGGTTAAAAATTCTTTTTCTAATTTAATTTTTTTGTTTTTAGGCATAATAATTAAGAAGTAAAACACTCCTATCATTAATACTAACTGTGCAATTAACATTGGATTCATATCGTTCTTATTTAGATTTTATACTTGCTTTTATTCTAATAGTTTCAACAATTTTTGCTGTGTTACAGGTAATCATGACTGATTTTGTTACTTCACCAGATTTTCCGTTAGAATCAAATTTCACATGAATTGGCGCTGATTCTCCAGGCTCTATTGCTTCTTTTGTAACTTCTGGAACCGTACAACCACAAGAACCATGGGCTTCCGCGATATACAAATCATTATCACCTACATTTTTTATAGTAAAAGTCGTAGCTACCACTTCACCTTGTTTAATTTCTCCAAAATCGTGAACCTCTTTATCAAATGCTACTTTCGTTTTTGGTGCTTTTGCATTTTCTTGTAAGCTAGTTGTAATATCTTGCTCCGCAGACACTTCTTTTTTACAAGACCAAGTTATTAGCACTGCAGCTACTACAAAAATTTTAATCGTTTTTTTCATATTATATTATTTTATAACAATCCTCTACCCGCTTTTTTAATTTTATCTTCGGCTTGAAAATCTTTTACTAAATTATCTAAAATTCCGTTGATAAATATACTACTTTTTGGTGTAGAATATTCTTTAGCGATTTCTAAATATTCATTTAAGGTAACTTTTACTGGAATTGAAGGAAATTTTAACAATTCGCAAATGGCCATTTTAAGTATGATGGTATCTAATTCTGCTATACGTTCCTTATCCCAATTTGGGGTTTTATTTTCAAATGTAGCGGCGAATTCTAATTCATTTAAAACTGTTTTTCTAAATAAATTTCTAACAAATTCTTTGTCGTCTAACTCTTTAAAAACAACTGGTAATTCTAAAGAATCATCTATACTCTTTATCGCTTTTATTTGCTTAGAAAGTAAGGTGTTAATTACAGGAATATCGTCTACCCAAGTAATTTTATAGTCTTCTAAATAATCGTAAAGTTTTTCGTTTGGCGCAATAATCTCATTAAAAACATCGTAAATAAAGAAAATATCTTTCTTAAATTCTGAGGTTTCAACTGCCATATATCTTTTGTATAAATCGGAAGTTTTAATTGCTTCTAATAGAAAAATAATACAATCGTCATTACGTTTCCAATTGTCAATTTTTCGTTCTTCCAATTTATCGTAAAAAGCTGTATGATTATCTAAAATCTTAAAAAAACTATTATTTACGAATTTAAAATTAGGATTTTGTTCTTCTTTTGTAGCCAGATGTTTTTTAGAAGCTAGTTCTAAATATGCTTTTTCTTTGAGTTGTAATTCATTGAAAATGGAAAGCATTACTAAATATAAATCTTGAGAATTTTCAATACTTTGTAATAAAAATTTTTCCTCTTTATCTAATGAATCTGATTCGTGTCTATGCATGGCATAGATGGTTTGCATCACTTTTACTCTAAAATGTCTTCTGTTAAGCATGGCTAAGAACTTTAAAAAAATTATCCCGAAATAATTATAGTGTTATTTCGGGACAAATTTACAATTTTTTATTTTAAAGAATTATTTGTTTTGTAATTCTTTTTTTCTGTCATCAATTCTTTTTTGAGCAATATTTAATGCGGCTTGATGTGTAGTAATATTTTGAACATCTGATAAGGTAAAGATATCCATAGCAGTATTATAAATATTTTCAGTCTTCTCCATAACTTGAGCCGATGTTAAATTGGCCAACTCAGAATACACATTAATTACACCACCTGCATTAATTAAGAAATCGGGAGCGTATAAAATTCCTTTTTCTTTTAATAATTTGCCATGAATTACTTCATTAGCAAGTTGGTTATTAGCCGCCCCAGCAATTACTTTAGCTTGGATTTTGCTAATGGTTTCATCATTAATAGTTGCACCTAAAGCACAGGGAGCATAAATATCAACATCTAAACTATATAAATCGTTTCCACTAAAAATTTTAGCTCCGTATTTTGAACCTACTTCCTGTAATCTATTTTCATTAATGTCAGAAATAGTTACTATAGCACCTTCATTAGTTAAATGTTGTACTAAAACTTCACCAACATGTCCAATTCCTTGTACTAAAACACTTTTCCCAGCTAAAGTAGCTACTCCAAATTTATGCTTTGCAGCCGCTTTCATTCCCATAAAAACACCATATGCTGTAATTGGAGAAGGATTTCCAGAACCACCTTTACTTTCAGAAATTCCCGTAACGTACGGTGTTACTTCTCTAACAGTATCCATGTCTTTTGTTTCCATTCCCACATCTTCGGCAGTAATATATTTTCCTGATAAAGAATTCACATATGCTCCGAATTTTCTCATCAATTCAGGTGTTTTTTCAGTTTTGGCATCCCCAATAATAACTGCTTTTCCACCACCTAAATTCAATCCTGAAATAGACGATTTAAAAGACATCCCACGAGATAATCGTAACACATCATTTAAGGCTTCCCACTCGTTTGCATAGTTCCACATCCTAGTACCTCCAAGTGCAGGTCCAAGAACAGTGTTATGAATTCCAATTATTGCTTTTAATCCTGTATCTTTGTCATTACAAAAAACAACTTGTTCGTGTCCGTCAAAAGAAATTTGACCAAAAACTGGATCTACTTTATGTAGTTCATTTGAATTTATTATATCTGTTGTCATTAGTATATTTGATTTTTTATCAATAATAAGTCGCAAAAATATGGATAAATTATATATAATTCTTGTTTTTTATTTTATTTTTACGAATACAATAATTATACTTGATGTACAATAAACTAAAAAAAGCCTGTTTTTTTAAATAAAAATAAAATTACTTTAAATTACTTTACTTTAAATGAAAGAATTACAATATTTAAATAAATATTTCATAAAATATAAATATCGCTTCTTGTTTGGAATAGTCATTACTATTGTTGCTCAAATATTTGCCTTATACACTCCGGAATTAGTTGGAAAATCTATAACATTAATTGAATTATACTTAAAATCTGAAAATAAAAACACTTCATTACTTAAAAAAGATTTATTAGAAAATATAGTGTTAATTTTAATTTGTACCCTAATTGCCGGTTTTTTGACTTTTTTAATGCGTCAATCCTTAATTGTAATGTCTCGTTATGTAGAATTTGATCTTAAAAATGAAATTTTCAATCACTACCAAAATCTTTCTCAAAATTTTTACAAAAAAAACAGAACGGGTGATTTAATGAATCGCATAAGTGAAGATGTTGGAAAAGTTCGCATGTATGTAGGGCCAGCGGTTATGTATACCATAAATACCATTATACGATTTGCAGCAATAATTATTAGTATGTCAGCAATAAACGTAAAACTAACGATTTATTGTTTGCTTCCATTACCCATTTTATCTTATAGTATTTTTATTTTAAGTAAACGAATCAATAAAAAGAGTACGGAATATCAAGAAAACCTATCTACATTGTCTTCGTTTACCCAAGAATTTTTTTCAGGCATAAGAGTAATTAAGGCCTATGCATTGGAAAAAGATAGAAATAAGGAATTTATCAAATTATCTAAGATTAGTAAAGAAAAGAACTTAGCCTTAGCCATGACAAATGCTTTATTTGGGCCACTAATGATATTATTAATTGGATTAAGTTATTTAATTGTAATTTTTGTTGGCGGAGAAATGTATGTTACTGGTGAAATAAAAGATATTGGTATTATAGCAAAGTTTTTACTATACATAGGCATGTTGGTTTGGCCAGTAGCCTCATTTGGCTGGGTTTCCTCATTGGTCCAGGAAGCAGAAGCCTCACAAAAAAGAATCAATGAATTTTTAACAGAAACACCTGAAATTCAAAATACAGGAACAATTACCACACCAATTGAAGGGAAAATCTCTTTTGAGAATGTAAGTTATACTTACGATGACACAAACATAAAAGCGCTAACGGATGTCAGTTTTATTATTAACAAAGGAGAAACCATAGCAATTTTAGGAAAAACAGGTTCAGGAAAATCTACAATATTATCTTTATTAACCCGAATTCATGACGTGACAGGAAGTTCTAAAATTAAAATTGACGATAGAGATTTAGCCAATTACGATGTATTTCATTTACGAAAAAGTATGAGTATCGTCACACAAGATCCGTTCTTGTTTTCGGATACCATTAAAAACAATATCAAATTCGGTAAAGAAGACGCTACAGATGAAGAAATTACTGAAGCAGCAAAAATGGCAGTTGTAGATGATAATATTCAATTGTTTACTACTAAATATGAAACTATTTTAGGCGAAAGAGGAATTACTTTATCTGGCGGACAAAAACAACGTGTTTCTATTGCAAGAGCAATTATTAAAGAAGCGCCTATTTTAATTTTGGACGATTGCTTAAGTGCCGTTGATACCGAAACAGAAGAAAAAATAATTACTAATTTTAAAACTATTTTCAAAAACAAAACCACTATTATTGTTACGCATCGAGCATCTGCGGCTAAAAATGCAACTAAAATTATTATTTTAGATGAAGGAAAAATTATTCAGCAAGGCACGCACAATGAACTTGTAAAAAAAGAAGGCTTTTATAAAGATTTATTCATAAAACAACTTTCTGAAAAAGAAAATGCTTAAAAAAATTGTTTTGTAAAGTTTTTTTTTAGATTTTTGAAACACAAAAACAACTAATAATTCAACGAAGGTTTATGAATGACAAAGAATTAGTAGAAAAAGACATTTTTTCTAAGGTATTAAGAGCAGGAAGAAGAACCTACTTCTTTGATGTAAGAGCTACAAAAGCCGACGATTATTATATCACCATTACCGAAAGTAAAAAATTTACAGAAGAAGATGGCTCTTATCATTTCAAAAAACATAAGATTTATTTATATAAAGAAGATTTTACTTCTTTTAATGAAATTTTAAACGAAATGACCAACTATGTTATTAACCATAAAGGAGAAGAAGTAATTTCTGAAAGACACCAAAAAGATTTTAAAAAAGAATCTGGAATAGCTGAATATTCAAACTCTGAAGAACCTACTTCAACAACTTCAAACAGTTATACAGATATAGATTTTGATGATATTTAAAAAAAGGCTTTCTTAGGAAAGCCTTTTTTTTATCCTTTATTTTTTTTTAATATAATAAATACAAATAAAAAAAGGCAATCTTTCGATTGCCTTTTTGAGCCAGTGGAGGGACTCGAACCCACGACCTGCTGATTACAAATCAGCTGCTCTAGCCAGCTGAGCTACACCGGCGACTCATTTTGCAGTGCAAATATAGTCTTGATAATTTAATTTGCAAAAAAAATAATTGTTTTTTTTGCAATTTTTTTTAGTTTAATTCGTTCACTTTTGCAACAAATTGATTTGCAGCAACTTCGAATTCTGCTTTAACTAATTTATAATGTGCTTTTTTATTTTCAACATTTTTTTGGTTTACTTTTACCATTAATGCATCAAATGTATCGTAAATATCTCCTACTAATGCCTCTGAAGATTCAGTTGGTTTTCCTGTAGAAGTCATTTCCCAAATATATACTATGTTTAAGATATCTCCTAAAACGTAGTTAATTTCTTTTTTCAAGTTTTTAACGCTTGCCATTTTGTTATTTTTAAAAATTATGTTGCAAAAGTAAACAATATATTAATACGCTGCTAATTAAATTGTAATTTCCAATACAGACGCTTCGCCAATAATTTCAAAACCATCTAGTATAGCTGGTATTAATAGGGTATCTCCTTTTTTAAATTCAGCTTGAAAATGCGGCATATTTACAGTAAAACTTCCTTTTATACACATCAAAACCGTAAAGGATTCTTTCGTTTTTTTCCACTGGTATTTTCCAGAAATTTGTAAAATATTGGTCTTAAAAAAAGGACAATCTGCTAAATTAACTGACTTGTTTTTAACGACTTCATAGTTTAATTTAGTATTTGTAGGTTCAAAGTTTATCGCATCAAGAGCTAAATCCGTATGCAACGCTCTACCCTTTCCTTTGGCATCTACCCTATCCCAATCATATAAACGATACGTAATATCACTAGTTTGTTGAATTTCTGCAATTAAAACACCGGCACCAATAGCGTGAACGGTACCTGTTTCTAGAAAAAAAGCATCGCCTTCTTTTACAGGTGTTTCATTTAAAATGGTGACTAATGTTTTATTTTCTAAATGCTCTTGATACTCTTTTTTATTTGTTTTGTCTTTAAATCCAACAACCAATCTTGCATTTTTATCGGCTTGCATGACAAACCACATTTCTGTTTTACCAAAAGAGTTGTGACGCTCTTTTGCTAAATTATCATTTGGATGAACTTGAATAGACAAATCTTCTTTAGCATCGATAAACTTAAAAAGTAATGGGAAATTATTACCGAAATTTTGAATGGAATTAACACCTAATATTTCTGTAGGATATTTTTCAATTAATTGATTTAAATTCAACCCTTTGCATTCACCATTTGAAACTACGCTAATATCGTTTTCTACAGTTGATAATTCCCAACTTTCACCAATTTGGTTGCTTATAAAAGATTTATTTAAAACTTCTTTTAGTTTGGTGCCGCCCCAAATTCGTTCTTTGAAAATGGGATCAAAAAGTAAGGGATAAAATAACATTTATTCGCCTTTATAGGTTACAAAATTTCGAGGTGTTTCGTATAAAACCACTTCTAAATTTAGATTTAAATTAATGTGTGCTCTTAATTTTTGCCAAATTATTACTGAAATATTTTCGGCAGTTGGATTTAAATTTTCAAAATCCGGAACATCTAAATTTAAATTTTTATGGTCAAACGCGTTTTCAATATGCTCTTTTATTAAATCTGATAAAATTTTTACATCAATAACAAACCCTGTTTCCTGATCAATTTCTCCTGTAACACTTACAATTAATTCGTAGTTATGGCCATGATAATTTGGGTTGTTGCATTTTCCGAAAATGGCATTGTTTTTTTCCATAGACCAATCTTTTCGAAATAATCTATGAGCCGCATTAAAATGTGCTTTCCTACTAACTGTTACTTTCATTTTTTATATATTGTTATCAAAATGATGATAAAATTCTTCAAATATTATTTTAAACCAAACCGTATATAGATTTGGATTCCTAATCATGTCATTCTTTACGTCTTCAATCTTCATCCATTTCCAATTTTCTACTTCCTCTTTATTGATTTCTGGTATCTCGTTATAATAACCCAGCATCACATGATCTAGTTCGTGTTCCGTTAAGCCATTATCAAAAGGTGCTTTATAAATAAAGTGAAACATTTCTTTTAATTCAGTTTCAAACCCCATTTCTTCTCGAAGGCGTCTAGTTCCTGCTTGAATATTAGTTTCGTTTTCTCGTTGATGGCTACAACAAGTATTGGTCCACAATAAAGGAGAATGATATTTATGATGTGCACGCTGCTGCAACATCAACTCGTTTTTATCATTTAAAATAAACACAGAAAATGCTCTGTGCAAAACTGCTTTTTCATGTGCTTCAAGCTTATTCATCAATCCAATTGGATGGTCATTTACATCAACTAAAATAACTTTTTCTTCTACCACTCTTAAATATTTAATTGTCAAATTTACAAAAAAAATAATTTTTATAGCAAAGATATCCTGAAATAAAGACTTTAACGTATTGTTAATAAAATTGGGTTGGTTATACCATAAAAAATTGTATTTTTACGCTTCTAAAATTTTAAAAGAAAAAATGGGTAAAATCATTGCAATTGCCAATCAAAAGGGAGGGGTAGGAAAAACAACAACTTCGATAAATCTTGCCGCTGCATTAGGCGTTTTAGAGAAAAAAGTGTTATTAATTGATGCCGATCCGCAAGCAAATGCGAGTTCTGGTTTAGGAATTGACGTGGAAAGTGTAGACATTGGTACCTATCAAATAATAGAACACAGCAATATCGCAAAAGAAGGTGTAATTCCTACAAGCGCGCCAAATGTTTGGATAATACCCGCACACATTGACTTAGTTGCCATAGAAATAGAATTGGTTGACAAAGACAATAGAGAGTATATGCTAAAACAAGCCTTGCAAGAGGTAAAGGATGAATACGATTATATAATTATTGATTGCGCACCATCTTTAGGATTATTAACCTTAAATGCGCTAACCGCCGCAGATAGTGTTGTAATTCCAATTCAATGTGAATATTTTGCACTAGAAGGTTTAGGAAAATTATTAAATACCATAAAAAGCGTTCAAAAAATTCACAATCCAAGTTTAGATATTGAAGGACTATTATTAACTATGTACGATACCCGTTTACGATTATCAAATCAGGTTGTTGAAGAAGTTCAAAAGCATTTTAACAATATGGTTTTTTCGACTATTATTCAAAGAAATATTAAATTAAGTGAAGCACCTAGTTTTGGAGAAAGCATTATAAATTATGACGCCACTAGCAAAGGGGCTGCCAATTACTTAAATTTAGCAGAAGAAATTATCAAGAAAAACAGTAGTAAATAATGACAAAAGCAGTAAAAAAACCTGTATTAGGAAGAGGCCTTTCAGCACTTTTAAGCGATCCTTCAAATGACATCAAGTCTGTAGAAGATAAAAATGCAGACAAAGTTGTAGGAAGTATCATAGAACTTGACATTAATTTTATTGAAATAAATCCTTTTCAACCTAGAACTAATTTCAATGAAGATACCCTTCAAGAATTAGCTAAATCTATTAAAGAAGTTGGCGTTATTCAACCTATTACTGTTAGAAAATTAGAATTTAACAAATACCAACTAATTTCGGGAGAACGAAGATTACGTGCTTCAAAATTATTAGGACTTTCTACTATTCCTGCCTATATCAGATTAGCGAACGATAACGAATCACTTGTCATGGCATTGGTTGAAAACATTCAACGTCATGATTTGGACCCAATTGAAGTGGCCATTTCGTACCAAAGATTAATTGAAGAAGTAAATTTAACTCAGGAAGAAATGAGTGAGCGTGTAGGTAAAAAACGTTCAACCATTACAAACTATTTACGTTTATTAAAATTAGATCCGATTATTCAAACAGGAATGAGAGACGGATTTATTTCGATGGGACACGGTAGAGCATTAATTAATATTGAAGACCAAGAAGCGCAAAGTGATATTTATCACACCGTTGTTACTCAAAACTTATCCGTTAGGGATACAGAAGCGTTAGTAAAAAAATACCAAGAAGGATTAAAACCTAAAACAAGAAAAACAACTGCTACAAAATCATTTGAAATTGCAGTGGAAAAAAAGAAAACTTTTGCCAACTTTTTTGGTGCAAAAGTAGATATAAGCGTTGCCGCAAATGGTAAGGGAAAAATAGCCATTCCTTTTCATTCTGAAGAAGATTTTAATCGAATCATGAAATTAATCAACAACTAGTGAAGCCGTTACTTTACATATTTATTTTATTATTTTTAAGTACTACATTTTCTGTGGCTCAAAAGAGAGCATTAAAAATCGAAACTAAAGACATTGTAAAGTCGGACATCAATCCATTATCGCCAGCAAAAGCAGCATTTTATTCTGCAATTCTACCAGGTTTAGGTCAAGCATATAATAAAAAATACTGGAAAACACCTTTAGTTTATGGTGCTATTGGTGCAGGGGTTTATTTTATTATGGATAATAATAAAAAACACAATCAGTACCGTGACGAATACAAAAAACGATTAGCGAATGGTGGTGCAATTGATACTTCTGATCCTACTTATGGAAAGTTAAGTACAGAAAGTGTGATTAGAGGACAAAAATTCTATCAAAAAAATAGAGACTTATCTGTGCTTATTACTGCTGGTTTATACATTCTAAACATTGTAGAAGCAAATGTAGATGCCCATTTATTACAATTTAATGTAAATGATGATTTATCATTAAAACCAGATTTACATACCAATCCGTATACGTTGAATCAAAATGTAGGATTTACATTAACCTATCAATTTTAACATTTTTTTCACGTAACATTTTATTTAAAACAACAACTAATCAAAATGAAAATAGCATTATTAGGGTATGGTAAAATGGGAAAAGTAATTGAAAAAATTGCTTTAGAACGTGGACATGAAATTGTTTTAAGAAAAAGTAGTGCAGCTAATTTTGATGGTTTATTAAAAGCCGATATCGCTATTGATTTTAGCGTTCCAACTTCAGCGGTTAATCATATTTCAGAATGTTTAAATCAAAATATCCCTGTAATCTCAGGAACTACCGGTTGGTTAGAAAATTATGATGAAATGGTACATTTATGCCAAGCAAAAAACGGGAGTTTTATTTATGCTTCGAACTTTAGTTTAGGGGTAAATATTTTTTTTGAACTAAATAATTATTTAGCAAAAATGATGAAAAATCTAAAAGACTACCATGTCTCAATGGAAGAAATTCATCACACTCAAAAACTCGATGCGCCTAGCGGAACAGCAATAAGTTTGGCAAATGGAATTATAGAAAACACAGATTATGTTAATTGGACATTGGAAAATCCAATTGAAAATGAAATTTACATTGACGCAAAAAGAATAGAAAACATCCCTGGCACACATGCTATTTTTTATGATAGCAAAGTGGATCAAATAGAAATAAAGCATACCGCACATAGTAGAGAAGGCTTTGCTTTAGGTTCGGTCATAGCTGCAGAATGGCTTGTTGGAAAAAAAGGCGTTTTCACTATGAAAGACGTATTGGGGATTTAGAATATAGAATATAGAGTATAGAATATAGAGTATAGATTCAGAAATGAGGCATAATTATAAAAATCTTAAAATTTGGCAAAATGGAATACTAATTACGAATGATATTTCGGATATTTTATTAGATTTTCCAAAACATGAAAGATACGATTTAAGTTCTCAAATAAGTAGATGTTCTGTTTCTATTCCAAGTAATATAGCTGAAGGTTCTTCAAGAACGGATAAATCTTTCAGTCATTTTTTAGACATCTCATTAGGGTCGTCTTTTGAATTAATTACACAACTAATTGTTGCAAAACACAGAAAGTATATAAACGAAGAAACTTTTAATATATTAGAAAATAAAATTGAAGAATTTCAAAGAATGACTATGAGTTTTCAAAATGGTCTTAAATAGAGAAAAACTCTATTTTCTATTCTCTATATTCTATTTTCTTTAAAAATCAAAAATTATGGAAATGACAGCTTGGATTATTACAGTATTAATAATTAGTACACTACACGCAATTTGTACTTGGAAATTATATCTAAAAGCAGGTAAAAAAGCTTGGGAAGCCTTTGTTCCTGTTTACAACGGAATTGTTTTAATGCAAATTATAAACCGACCAAAGTGGTGGGTGTTTTTACTTTTTTTACCTGTAATTAACTTGTTAATTTTACCTGTAATTTGGATTGAAACGTTACGTACTTTCGGTAAAAAATCCACTGCAGATATGTGGCTGGGTGTTCTTACATTCGGATTGTATATTGGTTACATTAATTATTCACAAGACGTTTCATATGAAGCGGAACGCGATACCAAACCCGCAACAAAAGCGTTAGATACATTAGGCTCCATCACTTTTGCATTAATTGTAGCTACTTTCGTGCATACTTATTTTATACAACCATTTGTAATTCCTTCTTCCTCGTTAGAAAAATCGTTATTAATTGGCGATTTTCTTTTTGTAAGTAAATTTCATTACGGAGCAAGAACACCAATGACTCCAGTTGCAGCACCAATGGTGCACGACTCCATTCCAATTGTAAAAAAACTATCTTATTTAAGTAAGCCACAATTACCATATTTTAGATTTCCTGCTTTGGAAAAAATAAAAAATAACGATATTGTAGTTTTTAACTGGCCAAGAGATACACTTTCAAACATGTATTTGCCAGCTACGGAAAGAATTGACAAACCTCGTGATAAAAAAACAAATTACGTAAAACGTTGTGTAGGTATTGCCGGCGACAGTTTGCAAATTAAAGACGGTATTGTTTATGTAAATGGTAAAGAATTAATATTACCTGAAAGAGCAAAACCTCAGTATTCATACAAAATTAGTACCGATGGGAAAACCCCAATTGATTTTGAAACAATTTTAAAAGAAATGCAAGTTACAGATCCGGCAGGAATGATAACTAGCGACACGCTTTACGTTCAGGCATTAACTTTTGAAAACGCAGAAAAATTAAAATCAATTAGCGGCATCACTTCAGTAAAAAGAATGATTAACAAAAAAGCAGAAGACGGGGTATTCCCTGATTTTAAAGATGGAAATCCTTCTGTAACGAACAATTGGAATGGTGATAATTTTGGTCCAATTTATATTCCACAAGCTGGAAAAACCGTTGCTTTAAATAAAGAAACCTTACCCTTATATAAGTTAATCATCACAGAATATGAAGGAAATAAGCTTGAAGTAAAAGGTAATGAAATTAAAATAAACGGAAAAATAGTTAATTCTTATACCTTTGAACAAGATTATTATTGGATGATGGGAGACAACAGACATAATTCGTTAGATGCGCGTTATTTCGGTTTCACACCTGCAGATCATATTGTTGGAAAACCCATTTTTATTTGGATGAGTATTGATTGGAACGCAAAAGGCTTACTAAATAAATTTAGAACCGAACGTTTCTTTACAACCGTTAGCGGAGAAGGCCAACCAGAATCGTATTTCAAATTTTTCTTAATTGCTTTAGCAGGCTATTTTGCATGGGATTGGTATAGAGGTAAGAAAAAGAAAAAAGAAGCAGATTTACTTTAAATAATTTAAGAGTTGTGATTTAATTTGCAACTCTTTTTTAATTATAACAAAATTATGAATCAGAAAGATATTTTAATTTACCCCACCTACTTCCCATCGATCAGTCATTATATTGCTATGATTGCTGCTGAATCGGTTACATTTGAAGTAGAAGATACGTTTCAAAAGCAAACTAACCGAAACCGAATGTACATTTATAGTCCGAATGGAATGCAGATGCTGAACATTTCTGTAAAGCATGACGGCACAAAATGCGCGTTTAAAGACATTAAAATAGACCATCAATACAATTGGAAAAAAAATCATTTTAAGTCACTTGAAGCCGCTTATAAGAATTCGCCATTTTACGAATATTTTATAGATGATTTACAACCCATATTCGAAAAGAAATACGATTTTATGTTAGATGTAAACTTTGAACTATTTGAAAGTATAAATAAGGCTTTAGGAATTTCCATTCCATTTGAGAAAACAACGGAATATTTTCATGAAGTTACGGATAAAACTGATTTTCGTTATTTGGTTAATGGCAAAAAAGATAGCACTCAAATAGAACCATATACTCAAGTTTTTGATAACAAGTACGGATTTATTAATAATTTATCCATTTTAGATTTATTGTTTAATGAAGGAAGATATGCAGTGGAGTATTTAAAGCAGCAACATTTATAATTTCTTCTTATTACTCATATCAAAAAAAAAACGTCCCGATGAATATCGGGACGTTTTAGTTATATTATAACACAACGTTATGCGTTATGCTCGGCTTCAATTTGTTTTTTATCTGATGCAGACATCGTATCTACTAATACTGGTGTTGCAATAAATAATGAAGAATAAGTTCCTACTATAATACCTATTAACATGGCAAAGATAAATCCACGGATGGAATCGCCACCAAATACAAACATAATAGACAATACCATAATCATCGTTAATGAGGTATTTAATGTACGTGATAAAGTAGTATTAATAGAATCGTTTACAATTTTATTAAAATTACCGTGATGTGATTTTCCACCTAAGAATTCACGAACTCTATCAAATACAATTACAGTATCATTCATAGAATATCCAATAACCGTAAGAATTGCAGCAATAAAGTGCTGGTCAATTTCCATGTGGAAAGGCATGTATTTGTACAATAAAGAGTAAATACCCAATACAAAAATAACGTCATGCGCCACCGCAGCTATAGCTCCTAATGAATATTGATATTTTCTGAACGAAATCACTAAGTATAAACAAACTAATAACATTGCACCTAATACTGCCCAATATGCGTTTGTTTTAATATCATCAGCAATAGAAGGTCCTACTTTCATAGCTTGTAATACCCCAAATTGTTTTCCTTCTTGTGTATTTGTAAACTGATCGTAAGAAATTTCTTTAGCAAAGAATTTTTTCAAACCTGCATATAATTTTTCATTTACTTCTTTATCAACCTCAACACCTTGCTTGTCGATTTTATATTTTGTAGTAATTTTTAATTGATTGTCGTTACCAAAAGTTTTCGCTTCAGCTTTGTCAAAAAAGGCAGCTGTTGAAAGCGCATTTGTAACTTCTTCTGAAGATACTCTTTGGTCAAATTGTACTTGGAATGTTCTTCCTCCTACAAAGTCAATACCTTGGTCAAAACCATTCGTAAAGAAAGAAACAAAACTAATAATACATACAATTAACGAGAATGCATACGTAAATTTCTTGATTTTTAAGAAATCGAAGTTGAAACCTGTAAACCAATTTTTGGTAATGTTTGTAGAGAATTGTAAACTTCTTCCTTTAGCAATATCTGCATCAATAAAGAAACGAGCAATAAAGATTGAAGTAAATAAGGAAGTTAAAATACCTATTAATAAAGTAATTGCAAAACCTCTAATCATTCCTTCTCCAAAGATATATAAAATAGCACCTGTTAATACGTGCGTTACATTCGCATCAATAATAGAACGCATAGCCCCTTTCCATCCGAATGCAGTAGTTACCGCATTTTCTAATGATAAGCCGGCTCTTAATTCTTCTTTTGCTCTTTCATAAATAATAATATTCGCATCCACAGCCGTACCCATAGTTAAAACGATACCTGCAATACCCGGTAAAGTTAATACAAAACCAAAGTTAGCCATGGCACCAAATAACAATACTAAGTTTAATAATAAGGCAACATTAGCATACCAACCTGCTCTTCCGTAATAGAAAACCATCCAGAAAGAAACTAATAATAAACCAATGATTGATGATAAAATACCATTGTCAATAGCCTCTTGACCTAAAGATGGCCCAACTACTGCTTTTTGAACGATATCTGCTTTAGCTGGTAATTTACCGGCTCTTAATACATTTTCTAAATCGGCAGTTTCTTCTAATGTGAAAGAACCTGAAATTTGTGTTTGTCCACCAGAAATTGCTGCTTTTGCAGTAGCTGCAGAATACACTACATTATCTAATACAATACAAACTTGATTTCCGTTTTTAGCAATATCTCCTGTTAATTGTTCCCATTTTCTGGAACCAACTGGATTCATTTGCATACTCACTGCTGGTTTACCAAATTGGTCAAAATCTGCACTAGCATCTGTAATGGCACCACCTAATAATGGAGCAACGCCATCTACAGTTCCTTTTAAAATATATAATTCGGTAACATCACCTGTTTTAGAAGATGTTTTTCCCCAAGCAAATTTTGCATTTGAAGCTGTTGCAGGTAGTAAAGCTCTAATTTCTGCTCTTTTTAAATAAGAATTAATTTTAGCCGTATCTTTAACATTATATCCAATTAATCCAGAAGGACTTGGAATTGCATTTTCAAATAAAGGTCCTAAATCTTTAGCTGCTTTTTTTGCAGCATCTTTTTTATCACCTAATAATGCATTTACTTTAGATTTTGCATCTACCGCTTTAGTTGTATCTACAACAGCAACAGCTGCAGTTGGTTTTTTCTCAGTTGCTTTTAAAGCATCGTTAGCAGCAGTAAAGAAATTACCTAATTCTTCTGGTTTTAAGGTTTCCCAAAATTCTAATTGTGCGGTTTGAGATAATAATTTCTCAACTCTATCTAAATCTTTAGCACCAGGTAATTCTACTAAAATTCTTCCAGTCTCACCAATTTTTTGAATATTTGGTTGTGCTACTCCAAATTTATCGATACGTTTTGTTAATACTTTATAAGCACTTTCAATAGATTCGGCAACTTTCTTTTTCAAAATTACTTTCACTTGATCGTCAGTCATATTTAACTGAACTTCTTCAAAACTTCTATTGTAAAATGCTTCAGCAGAAGCCATTTTTATGGTTCCATTAGATTCAGCAGCAAAAGCATCAAAAAAGGCATCTAAATAATCTTGATTTCCTTTTCTCTCTTTTGTAGCTCTTTCTAAAGCTCTATTGAATGTTGGATTTTTAGAGTTATTTGATAACGTTTTTAAAACGTCTTTAACAGAAACTTCTAAAGTAACGTTAATTCCACCTTCTAAATCTAATCCTTTGTTGATTTGTTGTTTTTCTATTTGCTCATAAGTAAAGCTAGTAAAACCTAAGTTAAATACTTCTTTTTTCTTTAATGATTTTAAATAGTTTAATTCTTTTTGAGAATCTCCTTTCGCAAATTCTTTCGCATCTTTTACAATTCCGTTAGCAACAAACGTAAAAGAAAGTTGATAGATACAAGCAATCGTAAATATGATTGCGAAGAATTTAATTAGTCCTTTGTTCTGCATTATAGTTAATTTAAGTTATTTTCTTTAAAAACGGACAAATATATCATTTCATATAGGATAAAACAATTTTATTTTCATCTAAAATTGATTTTTTTTTAATATTTAATCAACATTTTATAAATTTATATTCTTTTATGTATTTAAGTCCTTCAAAATAAGGACAATAAAAAAGCGTTGAAACCATCAACGCTTTTTATTTTTATAAAATAGTATTTTCTATTTGTCCGTGATTGTTGATTCTGCAATTTGTTTATAGGTACCGTTTTCTAATTTCTCACGAATGGCTTCAAAAGCCGTTAATGTTTCATCAATATCTTCTAAGGTATGTGTTGTAGTAGGAATCATTCTTAATAAAATCATACCTTTTGGAATCACTGGATATACTACAATAGACAAGAAAATTCCGTAGTTTTCTCTTAAGTCATTTACCATAATCATGGCTTCTGGAATAGAACCCTCTAGGTAAACTGGAGTAATACAAGTATTTGTATCGCCAATATTGAATCCTTTTTCCTTTAATCCGTTTTGTAACGCATTAACATTTACCCATAATTTATCTTTAATTTCTGAAGAATTACGCAATAATTCTAAACGCTTTAACGAACCAATTGTTTGAATCATTGGCAATGCTTTGGCAAACATTTGAGAACGTAAATTATATTTTAAATAATCAATAATATCTTTATCTGCCGCTACGAAAGCACCAATATTTGCCATTGATTTTGCAAAAGTTGAAAAATACACATCAATTCCGTCTTGACACCCTTGCTCCTCACCTGCTCCAGCACCTGTTTTACCAAGTGTACCAAAACCGTGCGCATCATCAACCAATAAACGGAAATTGTATTTTTTCTTCATTTCTACAATTTCTTTTAACTTACCTTGTTGTCCGCGCATTCCAAAAACACCTTCCGTGATAAACAAAATACCACCACCGGTTTCGGTAGCTAATTTTGTAGCACGTTGTAGGTTTTTTTCCATACTTTCAATGTCGTTATGCTTGTAAGTAAAGCGTTTTCCACTATGCAAACGAACACCGTCAATAATACACGCGTGTGCATCTACATCATAAACAATAACATCATTTCTGGTAACCAAAGCATCAATTGTAGATAATATTCCTTGGTACCCAAAATTCAATAAATAAGCCGATTCTTTCATTACGAAAGCCGCCAATTCTTGTTCTAATTGTTCGTGATATTTGGTGTGTCCACTCATCATACGAGCACCCATTGGGTAGGCCGCTCCGTATAGGGCTGCAGCTTCAGTATCTGCTTTACGAACTTCTGGATGATTGGCCAAACCTAAATAGTCATTTAAACTCCAGTTTAATATGTTTTTACCTTGAAATTGCATTCTTGGACCTAATTCGCCTTCCAATTTAGGAAAAACAAAATAACCCTCTGCTTGTGAAGCCCATTTTCCTAATGGTCCTTTATTTTGTTGTATTCTTTCAAATAAATCTTTAACCATAATTTCTTACTTAATTAGTGGTGCAAAAGTATAAATAAAAAAACGTTTTTAATAATTTTTTTTAAACACTTCTAACGTTTAATTTGGTTGCAATAAAAAACATATTTGTAGAAAATAAAGTTTTACTTATCTTTGACATTCTTATGGAAGCAATAAAAATTATCGAATGTCCACGCGATGCCATGCAAGGCATAAAAACGTTTATTCCCACAGAAAAAAAGGTACAATACCTACAATCTTTATTACGAGTTGGTTTCGATACGCTGGATTTTGGTAGTTTTGTGTCGCCAAAAGCCATTCCGCAAATGCAAGACACAGCTGAAGTTTTAGACCAATTAGACTTGTCGCAAACACAAAGTAAATTATTAGCCATTATTGCCAATACACAAGGAGCTGAAGCCGCATCAAAACATAAAGCAATACAATATCTTGGTTTTCCGTTTTCTATTTCTGAAAATTTTCAAATGCGAAACACACACAAAACCATTGCTGAAAGTTTGATAACATTACAAGAAATATTAGAAATAGCTGACAAATCTAATAAAGAAGTTGTGACTTATATTTCAATGGGATTTGGAAATCCATACGGTGATCCATATAACGTTGAAATTGTAGGTGACTGGACAGAAAAATTAGCTAAGATGGGCGTAAAAATCTTATCCTTGTCAGATACAATTGGCTCTTCTACGCCTGAAATTATTGATTATTTATTTCGCAATTTAATATCTAAATATCCTAATATTGAATTCGGTGCGCATTTACATACCACACCAGACAAATGGTTTGAAAAAATTGACGCCGCATATCAAGCTGGTTGCAGAAGATATGACGGAGCCATTCAAGGCTTTGGAGGCTGCCCAATGGCTAAAGACGACTTAACTGGAAATATGCCAACCGAAAAGTTATTATCTTATTTTACTACCAAAAAAGAAAACACCAACACCAGTCCAATGAGCTTTGAAAGTGCCTATAACGAAGCAACTAAATTATTTGGCGAGTTTCATTAATATATACTCATAATATTAATTTAATAGTTTTGAATTAAATTATGATTTACAACTAACTTTTTCTTATATTTGCAGGCAATTTAACTTCAATTGCAGCATGAAAGCACATTCTACAAAAATTATAGGGGAAGGACTAACGTATGACGATGTTCTTTTAATTCCAAATTATTCAGAAATTCTTCCAAGAGAAGTTTCTATTCAATCCAAATTTAGTAAAAACATTACCTTAAACACACCAATTGTTTCCGCTGCAATGGATACAGTTACAGAAAGTGCAATGGCTATTGCTATGGCGCAAGAAGGTGGTATTGGTGTGCTACATAAAAATATGACTATTGCACAACAAGCGGCAGAAGTTAGAAAAGTAAAACGTGCAGAAAGCGGAATGATTATAGATCCTGTAACATTACCTTTAACCGCAAATGTAGGAGACGCAAAAAATGCAATGAGAGAATTTGGTATTGGCGGAATTCCTATCGTAGACGAAAAAGGAATATTAAAAGGGATCGTTACCAATAGAGATTTACGATTTGAAAAAGAAAACAGTCGTGCAATTACAGAAGTAATGACCTCAGAAAATTTAGTTACGGCAGGAAAAGGAACTACATTAGCTGCTGCAGAAGAAATCCTACAAGAAAGTAAAATTGAAAAACTACCTGTGGTTGATGCCGATTTTAAATTAATTGGATTAATTACATTTAGAGACATCACCAAACTAACACAAAAACCAAACGCAAATAAAGATAAATTTGGACGTTTACGCGTAGCTGCCGCTTTAGGTGTTACTGCTGATGTACTTGACCGAGCTGAAGCGTTAGTCAAAGCAGGTGTCGATGCTGTAATTATTGATACGGCACACGGACATACAAAAGGCGTGGTAGATGTATTAAAACAAGTAAAAAATAAATTCCCAGAAATAGACGTAGTAGTAGGTAATATTGCTACACCAGAAGCCGCTTTATATTTAGCAGAAAATGGCGCCGATGCTGTAAAAGTTGGAATCGGACCTGGTTCAATTTGTACGACTCGTGTAGTTGCCGGTGTGGGTTTTCCTCAATTTTCTGCCGTTTTAGAAGTGGCTGCCGCTTTAGAAGGAACTGGAATTCCAGTAATTGCTGATGGAGGCGTTCGATATACTGGAGATATACCAAAAGCGTTGGCTGCTGGTGCGTCATGTGTCATGCTAGGTTCTATGTTAGCAGGAACGAAAGAATCTCCAGGAGAAACTATTATTTTTGAAGGAAGAAAATTTAAATCGTACCGTGGAATGGGTTCTGTAGAAGCTATGAAAGAAGGTTCGAAAGACAGGTATTTCCAAGATGTGGAAGATGATGTAAAAAAATTAGTTCCAGAAGGAATTGTAGGTCGCGTGCCTTACAAAGGTGAACTAAACGAAAGCATGCAGCAGTTTATTGGCGGACTTCGTGCTGGAATGGGCTACTGTGGTGCAAAAAACATTGAAACTTTACAAGCTACAAGCCGTTTTGTGCGATTAACGTCAAGCGGAATTAGCGAAAGTCATCCACATAATGTTACGATAACTAAAGAAGCTCCGAATTATTCCCGTTAAATGATTAGTGAAATGTAATTAGTAAAAAGCAAAAATCCATTCCCAAGCATATCGGAATGGATTTTTTTATGTCATCATCAATACTTGATGCATATTATAAAATTTACTAATATTTATTTTTAACCCAAGTTCATTATTATCATTTTTTTTATCTAAAAATTATAATTTCATAGAAATTACGACTTCCTTTTTATAAATCAATAAAAATATTTTTAAAGTTGTATAATAAAATGGTGTGACTTAATTTTATAATCTATTTGAAATAATATCACATGATAAGAAAGTATTTTTTAGCCACAATATTGTTACTATTGTTACTCACCACATTATTTATCAATAACAATGTTTCTCAAGCAATTGCTTTTAACACTACAAAATTTGACACTGGAGATACAGCATGGATGATTGTAGCTTCGGCATTAGTTTTATTAATGACCCCTGGATTGGGATTTTTCTATGGCGGGATGGTTGGTAAGAAAAATGTAATTAGTACGATGCTTCAGAGCTTCATGGCAATGGTAATTGTAAGTATACTTTGGGTAATTATTGGTTTTGGCTTATCTTTTGGAGAATCTATTTATGGTATCATTGGAAATCCTTCTAAAAACATTTTTTTTAACAATGTAGGTATTAATTCTTCTTGGGAATTAGCACCTACTATTCCATTATTATTATTTGCACTTTTTCAAGCAAAATTTGCAATAATTACACCTGCATTAATTACTGGTGCTTTTGCAGAGCGAATTCGTTTTTGGGCGTATTTATTATTTATGGTTTTATTCATTATTTTTATTTACACCCCTTTAGCACATTGTACTTGGCATCCAAATGGAATTTTCTTTAAAATGGGGATTTTAGATTTTGCAGGAGGA
>RDXY01000026.1 GCA_004293045.1 Flavobacteriia bacterium
ATGAATTTCTTCGTTTTATAGGTATTGTAAGTCATTTTATTTGACAAAGCAATAATGGTAACTGTATCTGTTTTTTGAGTAATATACGATGAGGTATTGCCGTGCCACCATCCGTTATGATAGGTTAATGTCGGTGCTTCAGGCCATTCACGTAAACGAATACCCAAACCGTAATTTTTTTCACCTTTCGATTCGTAACTGTATCCTTTAAATATTTCTTTTTTTAGTTTTTCGCTAAAAAAGTTATCCGAATAGGTGGCTAAATCAAATTTTAATAAATCGCGCGCTGTAGAATAAATATTTTTATCGCCATATACCAAATCCAAATGGTCAAAAGCCAAACGTAATCGGTTCGATTTATAGGTTTGACTTACCGTGTCGTGGTGCTTTTCGTAATCAAATACAAACGTGTTTTTCATGCCAAGCGGTTTAAAAAGCAGTTTATTCATCGCTTCATGATAACGCATTCCAGATACTTTTTCAATGATTAAAGCTAATAACGAATAGTTGGTGTTGCAATACGCAAATCGGGTACCCGGTTTACTTTCTAAATGAATTTTTCCAGAATTAATAAGTTTTAAAATGTCTTGATTGGTAATTCTTTTAGAGCGGTCCCATTTTACATCACGTTCAATAAAATAGCCATAATGACGCAAGCCGCTTCGGTGATTTAAAAGCATTCTTACCGTAATATCTTTGTGATAAAAACCTACTAAGTATTTGGAAACTTTATCATCTAATCCGATTTTTTCTTGGTCTACCATTCGTAAAATTACCGCAGCTGTTAGGACTTTACTAACTGAGGCAATATGTAACGGCTTGTTTTTTCCGTTTTTATCGTCTTTCTCTTTGTAGGCAAACCCTTCATAATCTTCAAATAAGATTTTTCCGTTTTTGGCTACTAAAAACTGACCGTAAAAGTCATTTTTATTAATCAATTTATTATATTGATAGCTAATTTCTTTTTTCTGTTTTTCGCAATACGCAGGGTCTAATTCGTTAAATGCTACAAAAAAGTCGCTTTTATCATCTTGCGTTCCATTATTTTTTGAAAATTCGGATGATTTGTTGTTACAAGATAGTAGGAATAAAGTTAGGCATAAAAGGGAAAGGCGTATTCTCATTAGTTTCTGATTTCTATAGTTGGATTTTGTTCGATTAACTGCTCAATAAATTGGCCTCTATTATTTGGCGATATAAATATGTCGTCGTATTTGTGATACACAATTTCTATGCCTCTGTGATGAAAACCTGGTTTGTAAAAATTTGTTTTAATAATTGAATTGGAATATTTTATGGTTTTAATTTCTGAGATTTTAATTTTTGTTTTGTAAAAAAACATAGAAACAACCAATACGTTTTCTTGAATTTCGTAATAAGTAGTGAAAAATGTTACTGTAATTACTACACTTAAAAGTAAAATTAAAATTCCAATAGGCGCCAAAACCATTTCAATAGAATCTCCTGATAAAAAAGCAATAAGCGATACGAGTACTGCAGGAAATAGGGGTATAAAAAAATTAATTTTACTAAAGTCCGATTTGTATTTCATGAATTGTTTTGCTATTTTTTTGGACAAATTACATTCTTAAAATATTAATTAAGTAAGATCCTGTAAAAATGTCATCTGCTTTTGCAAATTAAAGTATTTTTGAAGTATTTTTGATAAAAAATTATTAAAATGTCAACTATCAATTGGAAAATCGTAAAAGAATACGAAGATATCACGTATAAAAAATGTGATGGTGTGGCGCGTATTGCCTTCAACAGACCTGAGGTGCGAAATGCATTCCGTCCAAAAACAACTGCCGAATTATTAGATGCTTTTAAAGATGCGCATGAAGACACTTCTATAGGAGTAGTACTTTTATCTGCAGAAGGACCATCTTCAAAAGACGGAATATGGAGTTTTTGCAGTGGTGGCGATCAAAAAGCAAGAGGCAAACAAGGGTATGTAGGCGAAGACGGTTACCACCGATTAAATATTTTAGAAGTGCAACGTTTAATTCGTTTTATGCCAAAAGCAGTTATTGCTGTGGTTCCAGGTTGGGCTGTTGGTGGCGGACATAGTTTACATGTGGTATGCGATTTAACTTTAGCAAGTAAAGAACACGCCATTTTTAAACAAACGGATGCCGATGTAACTAGTTTTGATGGGGGATATGGATCAGCGTATTTGGCTAAAATGGTAGGACAGAAAAAAGCAAGAGAAATTTTCTTTTTAGGAAGAAACTACTCGGCACAAGAAGCCTACGAAATGGGTATGGTAAATTCCGTAATTCCACATAATGAATTAGAATCCACCGCTTTTGAATGGGCGCAAGAAATATTAGGAAAATCGCCAATGTCTATTAGAATGTTAAAATTCGCCATGAATTTAACCGATGACGGTATGGTAGGTCAACAAGTTTTTGCTGGTGAAGCCACACGATTGGCCTACATGAGTGAAGAAGCTGTAGAAGGCAGAAACGCTTTCTTAGAAAAACGCAAACCTAATTTTGAGAAAAAGTACATTCCTTAAATGGGTTTAGGGTTTAGGGTTTAGGGTAAAGGGTAAAAAGTAAAAAGTAAAAAGTGTTCAAAAATAAAAAACTTTTTTTAGTTTTAAGTAGTTCAGTGCTTTTGTATTGGTTTCTTAGCAAAACAATTGATGTATATCAGATAACTATTTTTGGCGTACTTTATGAAATTCTTTGGTTTCCAATGTTAGTTTTTTTGTTTTTTTTGCCAATACTAAATGCCTATACAATATTTAAAAACAAAAATAATTTGATTCCATATTTTAGTTTGGCATTAAATATAATTACAATAGTAATCGTTTTCTTAGTTTAATGAAAAACACAATACAACCTTGGATTCAAGCGGCGCGTTTACGAACGTTACCCCTTTCTATTTCTGGAATTTTGGTAGGAAGTGCGTATGCCTATTACCAACATAAATTTGATTGGATTATTTTTGTGTTCGCATTATGTACCACCTTATCTTTTCAAATATTATCTAATTTTGCTAATGATTATGGCGATGGCATTAAAGGTACAGATACCAATAGAATTGGTGAAAAACGCTTAGTGGCTTCAGGCGAAATTACTTCAAATCAAATGAAAAAGGCAATTATTATTAACGGAATCATAGCGTTTGTATTAGCTGTTTTCTTAATTTATTTTGCTTTTGGGCAAGAAAATTTTGTGTATTCGTTTACTTTTTTGGTGTTAGGTATAGCTTCTATAGCTGCAGCCATAAAATATACTGTTGGAAATAATGCATATGGATATAGTGGTTTTGGCGATATTTTCGTTTTTATCTTTTTTGGATTAGTAGCCGTTATTGGAAGTAATTTCTTATACTCGAAACATATTGATATTAAATTATTTCTTCCCGCTACGGCCATTGGAATGTTAAGCACTGCGGTATTAAACTTAAATAATATGCGCGATATTGAAAATGACCGAATCGCAAATAAAAATACGTTAGTGGTAAAGTTTGGATTGAAGTTTGGACTATGGTATCAAAGAGTATTGGTTTTTATGCCAATTGTACTTTATATACTGTTTTTATATAATTTTAAAAATAGCCCTAAAGGATTTTCATTTTTATTTTTATACTTAGCCATATCACACAATAAAACGATAACAAAAATAGTTGCAAAAAATTCTCCAAATGAATTTGATCCGCTTTTAAAAACTGTCGCTTTGACTACTTTTTTGTTTGCTGTTTTATTATCATTAAAAATAATTACATCGTAAATTTTTACGATTAAATAAATACTAATTATGAAAATTACTTTTTACGGACACGCTTGCTTGGGTATACAAATTAATGACATTCATATTTTGGTAGATCCTTTTATTACAGGAAATGCTAAGGCATCGCACATTTCAATTGATGAGATGGAAGCCGATTATATATTGTTAACGCACGCACATCAAGACCATATTTTAGATGTAGAAACCATTGCCAAACGAACAGATGCGGTAATTGTTTCTAATTATGAAATTGCTTCACATTATGGAAATAAAGGGTTCCAATTTCATCCGATGAATCACGGAGGAAGTTGGGATTTCGAGTTTGGAAATGTCAAATATGTAAATGCAATTCATACCTCCTCTTTTCCAGATGGGAGTTATGGTGGGCAACCAGGTGGTTTTGTAATTGAAGGCGAACACAAAAACATATACATTGCAGGCGACACGGCTTTGACAATGGATATGAAATTAATTCCGCTTCGTACCCAATTAGATTTGGCCATTTTGCCAATCGGAAGTAATTTTACAATGGATGTGGAGGATGCTATTATCGCATCAGACTTTTTAGAATGCGATAAAATACTGGGCTACCATTACGATACATTCGGTTATATCGAAATTAATCACGAAGACGCCAAACGAAAATTCTTTCAAAAAGGGAAAGATTTAATGTTATTAGAAATCGGACAAAGTATTGATTTATAAACTTTGGTATCAAAATTGCTTAACAATAGAAAAACTATTTCATGAAAAAAATATTCTTATTGCTTCTAGTTGCTCAAATTTCTTTCGCTCAGAAGGATGGTTTTTGGGATAAAGAACGCGCGTTTACTAAAGAAATTAAACTATCATCGGGCAACCGAACGTTAGTAAAAATTGACGATTTACCCGAAGGTGCCTCTGAATTTGTATTCCGAATTTTATTAATTGATGAAAACGGGAAAATCACTACAAGTTTGGCTTCCATATTAAAAGCCATACCAGATCCTACAGGTATTAGTCAAGGCACTGCAGGCGCTATTGTGTTAACGAATTCGCTTTCTGGCGACGATACTTGTGTGTATGGGATTTACACGTCTGAAAAGGCCGGAAATCAGTTTTTAAAAGATGGAAAGTTAGAAACAGCTTGCTATTTTAAAAAAGACCCTATAAATAAAGACAGTAAAGTGATTTCCATTAAAAACACCAACTGTTTTGAAAACGCACCCTCTATTTGGTTTGGTTTTGAAAATAAAAACTGGGTCTTAAGCACCAAAATTGTATTGGAAGTGGTTTCTTGGATAGATTATTCAGCCAGTAGAGGTTGGAATTTAGAAACAAAAAAAGAACTTTTAATAGAAGCTGAAAAAGTAGCAGCAGTTAAAATGGTGGCAAATAAAAATAATTACTTAGCTACGTTTTTAAAAGTTTTCGCCGCTAAATATAAGTACAGTGAATACAAACAATTACTTGCTATTGAAAAAATGAATGCAATGCAAAGTATCGCTACCGAAAGCTTAGCACAATCAGGAGAATTACAAAATTATTTGGATAAAATTAGAAGCGCTGCTTTCGATTTGTTTAAGACAGGAAAATCAGAGGAAGCCCTCGTATTAATTCAAAAGGAAATTATCGAAAAAAAATATGCTAAAGACAATGATTACAGTGCTTTAGGAGATATTTATTTATTCAACAAGCAATTTGTTAAAGCCGAAGAAGAATATAAAAAAGCTATTGATAAAAACACTTCAGAACTAAGATACCAATTAAAATTAGCACATGTTTTTATGTTTTCTAATAAAATTGGCGAAGCAAAAGACATTCATAAATTGTATAAAGACAATAATATTTCGGCAAATAAAAGTTGGATAGCTCAAACCAAATATGATTTTGAAGATTTTGAGAAAAGAGGATTTTCAACCGATAATTTTAAAAAAATACTAAGAATTTTAGAGTAAATTGAAATGTCAATAGCAAGGACAATTTTAAAGGTCAATAGTTAAATGGAACTTAAAATTTTTTATCCCTATTGATATTTAACATTGATTTTTAACATTGATATTTGATATTGATATTTGACATTGATATTTGACATTGATATTTGACATTGATATTTGACATTGATATTTGACATTGATATTTAACATTGATATTTGATATTGATATTTGACATTGATATTTGATATTTGACATTGATCTTTAACATTGAAATGAAAGCAACCTACAAAAAATACATACTTAACTTTAAACGTCCAAGTGGCACTTCTCGGGGTATAATGACAGAAAAAGAAACCTGGTTTTTACTATTGGAAGAAAATGGTAAAGTTGGAATAGGTGAGTGCGGATTGTTGCGAGGATTATCAATTGATGATCGCTCAGATTATGAAGAAAAGTTGCAATGGGTATGTGAAAATATTCATCTGGGAAAGGATAAATTATGGGAGGCACTTCTTGAATTTCCTTCTATTCAATTTGGTGTAGAAATGGCATTTTTATCTTTACAAGCGGGTTCTCCATTTGAATTATTTCCTTCTGATTTTACCAAATCTAAAGATTCAATTTTAATTAATGGATTAGTTTGGATGGGTGAGGAAGGCTTTATGAAACAACAAATTGAAGAAAAATTAGCGGATGGTTTTACCTGTATAAAATTAAAAATTGGGGCTATAGATTTTGAAAAAGAATTGGGATTATTGCGATTTATTCGTCAACATTTTGATGCAAAAACCATTGAAATACGTGTAGATGCTAACGGCGCTTTTACTTCAAATGAAGCTTTAATAAAATTACATCAATTATCTGAATTTGAATTACATAGCATCGAGCAGCCAATTAAAAAAAACAATACTGACAGGATGTCAGAGCTATGCAAAACCACACCCATTCCAATTGCATTAGATGAAGAATTAATAGGTGTTTTTAAATATGAAGATAAAGCAATGCTTTTAGACGCCATACAGCCACACTATATTATTTTGAAGCCAAGTTTTATTGGCGGAATAAAAGGTAGCTTAGAGTGGATAGCATTGGCCGAAAAACGAAATATTGGTTGGTGGATTACTTCAGCGTTAGAAAGTAATGTAGGTTTAAATGCGATTGCACAAATTACGTATACGTTAAATAATAAAATGCCACAAGGATTGGGAACCGGTGGATTATATACCAATAATTTCGATTGCCCTTTAGAAATTAAAAACGGACAGTTAGTTTATGATAAGAAACGAAATTGGGAATTTATGTAATCTATCTTAAAATTACATCAAAAAAGAGCGACAAATAATTGTCGCTTTTCGTAAATCTAAATTCGTAATTCGTAAATTACAATTTATTCATATTACTTGCCAATGTTTCAATGAACTTGGTAATTGGTCCTTTTACCATCATCGCCATCATCGCATTAAATTCCCCTTCAAAGAACAATTGTATATCTGTAGTGTTTTCTGAAGTGGCATCTATTTTTGCCGTTAAAGTAAACGGTAATTTACTAGAAGCCGCTCCTAAAACAATTTCTGAATTTGGCGTGCTTGCTTTTTTTACCAATTTAATTTCTGGCATACCTTTTAAACCAAATTCAAAGCAATTTTCATCAATAACCTCAAATTTTGCCATATTTTCAGGCATTAATTTTTCGAAATTTTTAATATCTGATAAGGCATTAAAAATATATTCAGCAGATTTTTCTACGTTTGTTTTTGGACTTTCTAAATTCATTGTTTTATTTTTTTGTTTCAAGTTTCGTAAATCTTACATTCAAATTTACGCTTTATTTTTTGTAATTCAAATAATCTTGCAATAGTATTGTTGCGGCAATTTCGTCTATTAACCCTTTATTTTGGCGTTGTTTTTTCTTTAAACCGCTATCAATCATAGTTTGAAATGCCATTTTTGAAGTAAAACGTTCATCTACACGTTCCATTTTCATTTTTGGAAATTCGGTTTGAAATTGTGCTATAAATTTTTCTATAATTTCCGTGCTTTCACTTGGTAAACCATTCATTTGTTTTGGTTCTCCGATGAGTACAGTTTCTACATTTTCTTTCGAAAAATAGGTTTTCAAAAAAGCAATTATATCTGTAGAGGGAATCGTGGTAAGTCCGCTTGCAATAATTTGAAAGTCGTCTGTAACCGCAATTCCTGTTCGTTTTAGTCCGTAATCTATGGATAAAATTCGTGCCATTTAATCAATTTAAGTACAAAAGTAAGTAAAACCCAATGTAAATGTATGAATTTGTACAAATAAAAAATCTCACCTTGATAACTCAAGATGAGATTTTAAAATTAATTATTCAGTATTTATTTTTTTGGAGCGGGTAAACTTTCTAAAATTTCCACTTCAAAAATGATATTACTATTTGGTGGAATTACATTTCCTGCACCTCTTTCGCCATAACCTAAATTAGCTGGAATAAAGAAAATAGCTTTGTCATTGAAATTCATATTATTAATTCCTTCTAAAAATCCAGGGATTAAACCTCCTTTACTACCGTATTTAAATGGAAAAGGTTGGTAGCCGTTTTGGTTGGCTCTGTTTTGGTCAAATTTACCGTACATTTTGTTAATGGCTTCGTAGCTACTGTCAAAAAGAGTCCCATCTTCTAAATATCCAGCATAATGCACATAAATATCTTTTCCTTCTGTAGGTTTCACGCCTGTTCCTTTTTGTAAGATGTAATATTGTAAACCAGAAGCAGTGGTTGTAGTTTTGGCTTTTAAAGCAGCTAATTCAGCAACTTTAGCAGCTAAAAGCGGACCTAATTTTTCTTTCATTTCCTTATCAGCAATGGCTTTTGCTTCCGCATCTTTTTGTCTTTTTTCCGCTTCTAATTTTGCTGCAGCTTCTGCCTTAATTTTGTTTTCTTCTGCTTCTTTTTTATCTAATTCAGGTTTCATTTTCATGTATTCTGAAAATACTTTTTCGGCATTGAAAGCTTTAGCTAATTTTCCTTTTCTAACTATTACCACTTTTTCAATTACATCATCTTGAGCAATTGCATCAACCACTTTTTGTCCTTCAATAACATGCCCAAAAATACTATGCTTGTTATTTAACCAAGGCGTGTCTTTATGTGTGATGAAAAATTGCGACCCATTTGTTGCAGGACCTGAATTTGCCATAGAAAGAATTCCAGGTTTGTCGTGTTTTAAACTTGGATCAAATTCGTCTTTAAATTTATATCCAGGATCTCCGGCCCCAGTTCCTAATGGACAACCACCTTGAATCATGAAATTCGCAATAACTCGGTGGAATTTTAAACCATCATAATAGGGTTTTCCTTTTCTGTCGTTGGTTACAAATTCATTTTTACCTTCTGCAAGCGTAATAAAATTGGCTACAGTGATAGGTGTTTTTACATACTCTAATTGTAAGGCAATTTTACCTTTGTTGGTATAAATTTCTGCAAATATACCTTCCAAAACTACTGGTTTTGGTTTCGCATTTTTAGTTTGTGCTAAGGAAACAGTGGCTGTTAAAGCACACAATAGTAATACTAACTTTTTCATGTTTAAATAATTATTGTTTTTCTAATAGTTCTACTTCAAATAAAAGTGTAGCATTTGGTGGTATTGCACCATAGCCTTGTTCGCCATAACCCAAATGACCAGGAATTAATAGGGCCATTTTATCTCCAAATTTCATATTTTCTAATCCTTCAATAAATCCAGGAATTAATCCAGTTTTACTGCCGTAAGTAAATGGAAATGGGGCATATCCGTTAGCTTCTTTTCTAGCTAAATCTAATACGCCATTTTCTTCAGCTACTTGGCTATAACTTGTGTCAAATAATGTGCCATCAACAAAAAATCCAGCATAGTGAACAAATACTTCTTGGCTATAAACGGGTTTTTTACCTTTTCCAGAAGAAATTAATTTATATATTAATCCTGTTTTGGTTTTGGTCCCTGTTGCTTTTATAGTTTCAATTTGCGCTACTTTTTTAATTTTAACTTGCTCAAGTACTTTTTGTAATTCGACTTGTTTATCAAAATATTCTTTAAATACTTTAACCGCTTCGAATTTTTTGGCAGCATCACCAATTCGGATGATTTTTACAGTATTTATTTTGTCACCAACAACAATGGTACTTACAATATCTAATCCTTCAACTACTTCGCCAAAAACACTGTGTTTTCTGTCTAAATAAGGCGTTTGATCAGTTGTTATGAAAAATTGAGAACCATTTGTGTTGGGTCCTGAATTTGCCATTGATAAAATTCCAGCTTTTCCGTGATTTAATTCTGGATGAAATTCATCTTTAAATTTGTAACCCGGTCCGCCTTGACCTGAACCTAAAGGATCACCCCCTTGAATCATTGGAGGATTTGCTTCTACTCGGTGAAACGTCAATCCGTCGTAGAAGTGAATGCCTTTGTATTTTGAGTTAACATAATTGTTTTTTCCTTCAGCTAATGTAATAAAGTTTGCTACGGTAAAAGGCGCTTTTTCGAATTCTAATTTTATAGTAATATCACCTTTAGAAGTTTCAATTAAAGCATATAAGCCATCGGATAAATTGCTGTTTTCAACTTTATTTGTGCAAGAAATAAATAGTGTGCTAAAAAAAAGGAATGTTAGAAGTATCTTTTTCATTTTTTTAATTATTCTGGGGTTTCTGTTTTTATTTCATTTAACGTTACAAGACAAATAATTGGCTGATTGGTTCCGATTTTTTTATCATCACCGTGATAACCGTATGCGGATTGTGAAGGAAAAATAAATTTCACTTTATCGCCTTTATGCATAAGTTTGATCCCATTTCTTAAACCACTCATGATGTTTTGTTTGTCTACATGATAGGTTTGGGTTTTTAATTCTTCGGCAGAATAAATAGTATTTCCGTATAAATCGGTAATTTCATAATCAAAATTCACTACATCACCTTTTACAGGAAATACGTTTTCCGTACTTTTATTTTCATATGCATACCAAAATCCTTTTTCTGACCGATTATAAAGGAATGCAGTATCTTTTTGAATGATTTTTGCGATGGCTAGTTTTTCTTGTTCATTCAATTTTTTATTTCTGTCAATGGATTCTTTCATAAAAGTTCCAGAAGTATGAGAAATGGGTTGACGTGCTTGTTTTTCAGAACACGAAGCAATGAAAATGGTTACAGCAACAAGTAAAATAGATTTGAATGAATTCATTTTAGTTAATTTATTTTTTTTCGATTGCTAAAATAGCAATAAATTTAGTTATTGTGTCGTCTAAACTATCAAAAGATTTTCCACCGGCTGCATTTTTGTGTCCGCCACCATTAAAATGATTTCTAGCAAATTGATTTACATCAAAATCCCCTTGCGAACGGAACGAAATTTTAATTATTTTTTCTTCTGAAACTTCAGTGAAAAAAGCTGTAAAATCGATATCCTTAATCGTTAAGCCATAATTTACTATACCTTCTGTATCGCCTTTTTTAACTTGTAATTCGTTTTGTTCTTGTTGCGAAAGTGCAATATAACTCGTTTTGTATTCTGGTAACACTTTCATATTTGAAAGCGCTTTTCCTAAAATTTGAAGTTTATTATAATCGCCATTATCGTATAAATTTACGTGTATTTGCGAATTATTTACACCAATATCAATTAAATTCGCGACAATACGATGCAAATTTCCGGTAGTTCTTGGAAAACGAAATCCACCAGAATCTGTTGCAATACCGGTGTATAAACACGTGGCTGCATCTAAATTTATGTAGTCTCCAAGTTCTAATTTTTGGACGCATTCATATACCATTTGGCAAGTGGAACTATATTCGATGTCAGAAAACATATATTTGGCATAGTTATCCGGTTTCTCGTGATGGTCAATCATTACAAATGTTGTAGAAAGTGTTTTTAAAACCGTTTCCATTTGTTCGCCCGTTCTATGAAATGCATTGAAATCTAAGGTAAAAATTAGCTCAGCCGCTTTTAAAACAGAAGTTGCTTTGTTTGTATGAGCGCCTTCAAAAACTAATGTTGCTTCATTTGTACCCGGAATCCATTCCAAATAATCAGGGATTTCATTAGGTACAACAACTGTAATTTGATGATTTAATTGTTTTAAAATATGATACAATCCAAGAGTAGAACCCATAGCATCGCCATCCACATTTCTATGCGGAATGATAGCTATTTTTTTAGGAGTTGCTAAAAGTTGTTGCAACTCTTTAATTTGAGTTTCGTTTAATTTTGTCATTAATTGAATAGTTTAAAACCTATTATTATTCCCAAAAAACCTACTGCTAGGGAAGTTGTTGTATATAGTATGGCAAAGTTATAATTTTGATTTTGAATGAATTGTATGTTTTCTAAACTAAATGTTGAAAAAGTAGTAAATCCACCACAAAATCCGGTAATTAGTAAAAGTTTTAACGTTTCATTTTGCAAATTATTTTTCTGAATATATCCAAAAAGTAAACCAATTAGCAAACAACCTAAAGCATTTGCAATGAATGTGGCCCAAGGAAATTGTGTTGTGTAATTTTTAGTTAGAAAATAACTTAGTAAATATCTGACTACGCTGCCAATTCCACCGCCAAGGAGTACTAAAAATATATTTTTAATCATCGTTTTAAACTAAAATGTCCTTTTATGTTTTTGCCGTTTGAAACTTCTATAACAAACCAATAATCTGTTGAGGGAAGCATATGCTTATCAAAAGTTCCGTCCCAACTGGTGTTGGTTTTGTTTATTTCTTTTATAAGCTTTCCATATCTATCAAAAATAAAAATTTTACTGTTTTCAAACCCTTTTTTATCTAAATTTTTAATTTCCCACGTATCGTTAAAAGAATCTCCATTAGGAGTGAAAAATTTTGGATACGAAATGGCATAAAAGGTATCAGAAACCGTTCCGCAATACTCTTCTTTGATATAAATGCGATATTCTCCAGCTTCTGGCAAGTTAAAAAAGGGTGACTGTTGAAAATTTACGCCGTCAATTGAGTAAGTGTAATTACCATTTCCAGTAATAGAAATTAAAGCAGTTAAATTTTCCTCAAAATCATTTACTTCAATCTTTGTGATAGTAGCAATTTCAGATTCAATTGCAGTAAATGTTTTTGTATTTGTACAGCCATTAGCACTAGTTAGGGTAACAATATAATTTCCTGTATTTGAAATGGATATGGATTGCGAATTCTGAATGGGTAAAGTATTCCAGCTATAATTTGAAAAACCATTTGGGGCACTAATAGTGGTACTTGTATTCTTGCAAATATTTATTATTTCGGTTGCTAAAATACCGCCAGAGGAAATTACGTTTAGCGTAATAGGAATATTAGCATAGCAATTTTCAAGAGAAACGATTCTGGCATAAATGATTTGTTGATTTGGTGTAGTATTTGTAAAGTTTGCTGGTAAAGCAGTTGTTCCTGTTGTAGTTTCAAACAATGCTACACTATAATTACTTGGTAAGTTATTAAATATTTGCGTTTTAATGGTGTTTAAATCAAAGGTAGCTAATCCATCCGAATTCGTATCACAAGCAGTGAAATTAGTAGTTGAAGTGGTAATATTTGGTGCATACTCAATTTCAATTGAACCTGTAATAACGCAAGTAGTAGTAACATTTATTTCTACAGTATAAGTACCTCCAGAAGTTACAACATAGGTGGCACTATTTGTTCCAACGGGATTTCCGTTTTTAAACCAATGGTAATTAGTAGCGCCAGCTTGTGTAGCGTTTAATGTTACTGTTTCGTTAGGGCATAAGTAATTTCCTGTTGAAAGTAATCGATTAGCACCTAAGTCTTTTTCTGAGACAAAACTTCCAGCTTTTAAGAAAATTCCAGAATCAAATCGTGCATTTCCTTCATCTGCAAGTACTAATTTTATATGATATAAAGTTCCAGGTGTTACTGTTGCTTGTGCTGTTAAAATTTTGGTTTGACCATCATAAGTTGTAGGATACGTACCCGTATTAAATGCATCAAAATACGTTTCATTTGCGGCTGGACAAATTGTACCATTTCCTCGAACGGTATTCACTCGAACAGGTATGGATGTTCCAGGAACTAAAGCTAAATTTTGATAGGACGTGGCTGTAGCTTCTTTAAGTAAAAAAGCAAAACCATCCGTATAATTACACTGATTTGCAGTTGGGTTTAATAGATATTGTTCCGAGGCGAAAATATATTCAAAACTAATTGTATTTGCATTGGGTATAAAATCGAACTCTAAAACAGTAGCATTAAATGTATTGGTTAAGTTTAACGCAGTATTTAAATCGGAGTCTCCATTCCAATTCATTCCAATACCTGAATCAGAAAAATTTGTGTTTGGTCCCACAACTGAACTTAATTTTCCGGTACTTAAAACAATACCTTCTTGAAAGGGAAATCCAGAACCATTTGCGTTAAAATACCCAAAACTCAATTCTCCGGAACCAAAATTTCCGCCTGATGCAGAAATGTTACTTACTGAAACACAACTACTATTAACTAAAATGTTTTCAATTAATTGTTGTGCTGTATTGGTTTGATTTACAGTTATGTTTTGCGAAACACTCACATTAAATAATGCGCCAAAACATAAAAATATTATTTTTTTCATAGCATCAGCAAAGATACTATAAATCTCGTTTTTTTAAGATGTAAAAAGATAAAAATAAGAATAAACAGGTCCAAAATAGTACTATAGCAATACTAATAGGCTCTACAGCATAATTTTTTTCAATAGTTGCGCCTACTGTAGTGGTAACTGATTTTACAAAATTTAATCTTGAAAAGGGCTCTACAATTAAATTTGACATCGATTCTAATGGAAACATTTTTTTTAAAAAATCAATTGAAGTAGTGTCTTTGTCTAAATGTGTATAACCTAAAATTTCATATTTTAAAATGGCATGACCAATATTTTCACCTAAAAACCAAATAAAAATAAACCCTAATGTAAATGCAGATCGTTTTATTAACAAGGCAAGAAACAAACAAAAAGAGAAAAACGCAACATGCTTTAAAAAGAAAGCGAACAAGTATTCTAAATCTGAAAAAATAATACCAATTTCTGTAAATGAAGAATACTTTAAACCTAAAATTAAACTAATTAAGAATACTAATGTGGTAGAAACTAACGAGAATAACAAAATAGTATATACTTTTGATAAAAGAAATTCTTTTTTTGACATGCCACCAATTAAGTTTTGTTTTAATGTACCGTAACTGTATTCATTAGCAATCATGGAAACAATTATTACGGCCAAAAACAACTTTAACCATGACGCAATATACGTGTTAAAGTGCCAAATATATGGAAAGTTGAAAAACCCACTTTTGGCAGCTTCAAATTTAAATACACCAAAATCAAATTCAATTAATGCAACCGTAGCTAATAAAGATAGCGATAAAAAATAGACTATGGTTAATATTCTACTGGCTTTGTTTTGCCATATTTTTTGTAATTCTATAGAAAGTAATCTTTTCATTTTTTTGTATAAGGTTTTAATTATTGGAATTTAGGTTTTTGGAATTTGAGTTTTGGAATCTTACTTCTGTTTCGTTAATTCTAAAAATTGCTCTTCTAAACTGTTTTTACGTTTTACTAAATGTGAAAGTGTAATATTTTGTTTAAATAAGTGCGAATTTAATTCTGACGCTTCCAAATTTGCATTTAAATACACCAATACTTTTGAATCCTCTTCTTCTATTTTTTCAATTTGTGGAAACGATTGTAATGCGATTTTTAATTGGGCTAAATTATCTGATTCTAACTCAAAAAATCCTTCATTTGCTGTAATTCCGTCTACTTTTCCTTGGTATAAAGTCACCCCATTTCTAATTACAATTACATGTGAGCATACTTTTTCTACTTCGTCTAATAAGTGAGACGCTAAAAGAATTGTAGTACCCTGATTGGCAATAATTCGGATTAAATCTCTAATTTGTCTTATTCCTTGCGGATCTAATCCATTTGTAGGTTCATCTAAAATTAAAATTTCAGGATCGTTTAATAAAGCTGAGGCAATAGCCAAACGTTGTTTCATTCCTAAAGAAAACGTTTTAAATTTACTCTCTTTTCTTTCTAAAAGACCTACTAGTTCTAACTTTTCGGAGACTTTTGTAAAAGGAATGTTTTTTATTTTGCAAACTAATTTCAAATTGTCTTCTGCAGACATGTATGGGTAAAAATTGGGACGTTCGATAATCGCGCCAACTTTTTTAAGGGCTTCATGTGTAGTATGAGCTCCACCGAACCATTGAAAATCGCCGGATGTTTTGTTTACCACATTTAATACTATGCCCAAAGTAGTAGATTTTCCAGATCCATTAGGACCTAAAATTCCATACACATTCCCTTTTTTTATTTCAATAGAAACGTTATTTACCGCATGAACTTTGCCGTATTTTTTATGAAGATTGCTAATTTTTAATATAGTTTCCAATAGGTTTACTTATTTAATTTATAAGTAAGACGATGGAAATTATTTGTTGTTACAAATATTCGTTAAGAAATTTTGTTTTATTTTTTCGAATATACGCCACAATAAGTGCTACTACATCTTCCTCTTCTTCAGTAAAGAAAATTTCATCTAAATCTTCCCATCCCGAGATGATTTTTTCATCAAGTTTGGCAATAATTTCTTGTCTTTTCGTTGTATTTTCAGTATATTTTACGGTGAATAATTGAAAAGCTTTGGTAAGGAGCGTGGGTGTTTTAGGCGCTTCAATCTCTTTATATGCTTGAATAATTTCAGCGGCAAAATCGCCACTTTCATTATGGAAGAAATAATGCAAACCGCCTTCATTCATAGCTGCTTCAAAAATATCTATAAGTACGAATGTTTTTTCGGCGTGGTTTAACTCTGTTTTTTGTTTTTTATCCCAAATATGAGTACCAACGGCTTCAATAATAGCTATTTCGTCTTCTAATTGTAATACGGTTTCAATATTTTGCATATAAAAATGTTAAAGTTTGTTTGTTTTGTAAACGTTTTCTAAAAAAAGTATTTTTTCTGCTTCATTCCAAATAGAAGTATATACAAGAATATTTAAAAATGTATTTTCACTAGAACCAAATAGAAATACATTATCCTCTTTTCCATCATTAAATTTCCATATGATGTATTCTTCTTTTGAATCTTCTTTAATTTTATCCGTTTTAAAATTATTTTCTTTTCTGAAGTCTGAATCCCATTTGTAAAATAACTTAACATTTACAAAATTTGAAGCAGTACTTTTAAAAAAAGAATAGGCATTTTTAGGGTTTTGTGCAATGGCAATTATAATGTTTTCTTTGTTTTTTAAATAGGTTTGCCCAGAATCGTCCATTGTGTTTAATTGTTCCCAAATTCCTGGAATTTTAACTTCTCCGGTATTTGTTTTTACAATAGAAATAGCTTCTTTTTCTTGACACAAAGAATAAGTAGATATTAAAATAATTAAGACCGTAATGATTTTTTTCATAATACTTTATTTTGATTGTTATTGTTATAGTTATTGTTATTGTTATTTTGATTGTTATTGTTATTGTTATTGTTATTTTGATTGAAGTTATTTCTTAAAAAGCTCCAATAAATACTTGGCGCCTACAAAAGGAGATATTTCGTGCTGTACTACTTGTTTTTTTACGGATTCTAATTGTTTTCTAATTTCTGGATGTTGATAAAAGCTATTTTTCAGTTGTTCATTTATAGTTTCCAACATCCAATATTGGTTTTGTGTTTCTCGGTTGGAATTAAAATAACCTGATGCTGTCGTTTGAGAAATATAAGCTAAAATAATCGCATATACTTCAGCAATACCATTTGTAGTGAGTGAACTGCAAGTGGTTACTTTTGGTTGCCAACCGGAATCTTTCATAGGAAACAAATGCAACGCTCTATTAAATTCTATTTGCGCCATTTTTGCCTTTTGTATGTTGTCGCCATCCGCTTTGTTTATTACAACTGCATCCGCCATTTCCATAATACCTCGCTTGATACCTTGTAGCTCATCACCGGCGCCCGATATTTTTAATAGCAAAAAGAAATCTACCATGCTATGTACCACAGTTTCACTTTGTCCAACACCCACGGTTTCAATAATAATGGTATCAAAACCACAGGCTTCACATAAAATAATAGCTTCTCGAGTTTTTCTGGCGACACCGCCTAAACTTTCACCGGAAGCACTTGGTCGTATAAAGGCATATTCATCTTTTACCAATTCTTCCATTCGGGTTTTGTCTCCCAAAATACTTCCGTGACTTAAGGTACTACTAGGATCAATAGCTAAAACCGCTACTTTTTTTCCTATGCTGGTTAGGTGTTTTCCAAACGCTTCAATAAAAGTACTTTTTCCTACACCAGGCACTCCCGTAATTCCAATTCGAACGGAACTATTTGCATAAGGCAAACAACCATTTATGACTTCACTGGCTTTCTCAAAATGGAGTGGATTGGTACTTTCAATTAGAGTAATTGCTCTACTTAAAGCTACTTTATCGCCTAAAATAATTTTTTCAACCAATTCAGTCGCACTAACTTCTTGCTTCCTAAACGCTTGAATGTGCTTTGCTACCTGAGAACTTACTATTTCAGGTTTAATTATTCCGTCTTTTTCGGAAAGTGCAGATATTTTATTATTTTTACTCAATTAATATTGCTTTGTGTAAAAGTACTAATTTTTTTTAAATGAAGCCATTCCTGCTATCCGCTAAATCTTATATTTCACTCTTTAACAAGTAAAATATAAGGATACCGCTCCTATCAGGGCTAGGGCATTAGTGTTCAAAAGAAGCCAAATTAATTTCAAAAACAAAAAACTATTTGCTATTCGATACTTTCTAAATTTAGTAGTAATAAAATATAAAACTATGCAATTCAATACCGAAGCTTTTCAAAAATTAACCGCCATAGTAGGCGAAAATTATATTTTTACAGATCCCGAAACACTGTCTCATTTTGGTCATGATGAAACCGAAGATTTATCATTTCCGCCACAAGTAGTTCTTAAACCTGCAAGTGCTCAAGAAATTTCGGAAATTTTAAAAGTAGCCAATCAATATAAAATTCCAACTACTCCAATAGGTGCAAGAACAGGATTAAGTGGTGGTGCATTATCTGTTTTTGGGGGCATTGGCTTATCCTTAGAGCGATTAAATAAAATTGTAGAAATAGACGAAAATAATTTGCAAGTTATTACTGAACCTGCCGTAATTACTCAAGTATTACGAGAGGCAGTGGCTCAAAAAAATCTTTTTTATCCAGTAGATCCTAGCAGTATGGGAAGTTGTTGGATAGGAGGTAATGTTGCCGAAAATGCAGGTGGCGCTCGTGCTGTAAAATATGGTGTTACTAAAGATTATGTATTAAATTTAGAAGTGGTTTTACCAACGGGTGCTATTATTTGGACAGGTGCCAATACGTTAAAAAATTCCACAGGTTACAACCTTACCCAATTGATGGTAGGTAGCGAAGGTACTTTAGGGATAGTAACCAAAATTGTTTTAAAATTAATACCTAAAAACACACATAATGTATTGCTTTTGGTTCCATTTTATAAGGCTGAACAAGCTTGTGAAGCGGTTTCTGCAATATTTAGAGCTGGTATAGTGCCCAGTGCCTTAGAATTCATGGAACGGGATGCCATAGATTGGTCAGTTACCCATTTGGAGGGCATTTCTGTAACTGTAAAACCAGAACATCAAGCCCATTTATTAATTGAAGTAGATGGCAATTACCCTGAAATTTTAATGCAAGAAGCAGAAAAAATATTGGAAGTGGTAGAACAATTTGAAATCGATGAAGTGTTGTTTGCGGATACAGAAGATCAGAAAAATGCCCTTTGGAAAATGCGTAGAGGTGTAGCGGAAGCGGTTAAAGCAAATTCTATTTATAAAGAAGAAGATACGGTAGTACCAAGATATGAACTTCCAAAGTTATTAAAAGGAATTAAAGAAATCGGTTCAAAATACGGATTTCAATCGGTGTGTTATGGACACGCTGGTGATGGAAATTTACACGTAAATATTATCAAAGGTACTATGTCTGACAGCAATTGGAAAATAGAAGTACCGAAAGGAATTCGAGAAATTTTTGAATTAACAGTTTCTCTAAAAGGAACTTTATCAGGAGAACATGGCATTGGTTTGGTGCAAAAAAACTATATGGATATTGCTTTTAACAAAGGTCATTTAGAACTTATGGAAAGAATAAAAGCTGTTTTTGACCCAAATAACATTTTAAATCCTGGAAAAATTTTCCCTGACGAGTTGTAAATTTTATTTTAAACACCTAGAAACAGGGATTAGATTTTGAAAAAAGTCACTTCGCTAAAAAAAGGTTACATAAGTTATGCGTATTGTTTAATATGGAGTTTATTTCTTCAAATATTCTAACAAAACAGGATCTGCGTTTTTAAACGTATTGTCCATTTCAGTAATGGTGGCAATACGTTTTTTGTTAAGTTTTATCAAAATATCTTTTTCTGTTGTAAATAAAATTACCGTTAAAAACGGATTGGTTAAGTATTGATTTAAAAGCAGTACTACATCTTCAATAGGCTTTATTTCAATAATCTCTTCCGATAAATATCTAAACGTTACATTAAATTTTAAAGTATCATTAGCTACAATCGTACGAAAATATATATTTGTTAATTCCGTTTTTCCAATGGTTTTTCCTAAGGTTAACTTTGCAAAAGTTCCATTAGATAAGCTAGTTTTTAAATGTTCGTATATAGCATTTATTTGTTCAGAATAGTTCATGAAATTTTTTTGTAAAAGTACTAAAAATTCACAAAAAAAAGTCCTCAATTATTGCTAATTCAGGACAGGTTATTTAATCTCGTTTCGGATTGTTTTTTTTATCGCGTTTTTCTTCTTTTTTCTCTTTTGGAGTTTTTAAAGGTTCTTTCTTTTGTCCTTTTTTTGCGTCTTGACTTTTAGCCATAATTTTTTGAAATTTCTAATTACTTCGCATTATTTGTTTCGTAAAGATAACTTCTTTTATTGAAGTGCAACGTGTTCAAATTTAGTTTTACCAATTTTATTGATAAAATGTTATACAATAATTTATTAATCTTTCAATTTTGTCTAAAATTATTGAAATAGACTATATTTGCACCTCAAAAAATTCAAATACGTAAACATGGGACTAATTAAGATATTTTCTGGAAAAGAAACTATTGCTAATAAATTACAAACGGCTGTTGAAGCCGAAAATGTAATGGTGACACAACGAGAAAACAAACAAAATTCAGGAAACACAGCTATAATTGAATTGTTTATCGAAGAAGATGATTTTATGAAAGTGAGAGATGCAATTGAAGATTTTAAAATGAATATGTAGTTATAGTAACTAGTGATTAGTAACTAGAGAAAAGTTTTGTATAATTTACAAATCCTTAAACCATTACCAAAAACCTTATACCCTAAGAAATGATTACAGTTAATGATATCGCCGTTGAATTTGGCGGAACCACTCTTTTTAGCGAGGTTACTTTTGCCATCAATGAAAATGATAAAATTGCCCTTATGGGTAAAAATGGCGCAGGAAAATCTACCCTGTTGAAAATAGTAGCTGGAGAAAGCAAACCTACACGTGGCAGTATTTCTGCACCAAGCGATGCAGTAATTGCTTATTTGCCACAACATTTATTAACATCCGATAATTGTACCGTTATGGAAGAAGCTTCTAAAGCTTTTGCGGACGTGTTAAATATGAAAAATGAAATTGACGAAATTAATGAGCAATTAACCATCAGAACGGATTATGAAAGTGATGCGTACATGAAATTAATTGAACGCGTTTCGGAACTTTCTGAAAAATTTTATGCCATTGAAGAAGTCAATTATGAGGCAGAGGTAGAGAAAGTATTAAAAGGTTTGGGTTTTGAAAGAGAAGATTTTACTCGATTAACGAAAGAATTTTCAGGAGGATGGAGAATGCGAATTGAATTGGCTAAAATTTTATTAAAAAAACCAGATTTAATTCTGTTAGATGAGCCAACCAATCACATGGATATCGAAAGTATTCAATGGTTAGAAGATTTTTTAATTAATTCTGCAAAAGCAGTAATGGTAATTTCTCACGATAAAACGTTTGTAGACAATATTACAAATCGTACTATTGAAGTTACAATGGGTAAAATTTACGATTACAAAGCCGTATATTCTGAATATTTAGAATTGCGAAAAGACAGAAGGATTCACCAACAAAAAGCCTTTGACGAACAACAAAAATTTATAGCTGATAATCAAGCGTTTATTGACCGTTTTCGAGGCACATTTTCTAAAACAGATGCGGTACAATCTCGTGTAAGAATGTTAGAAAAAATTGTGCCTATTGAAGTAGATGAGGTCGATACATCGGCATTAAAGTTAAAATTCCCTCCTTCGCCACGTTCTGGGCAATATCCAGTTGTAGTTGAAGAATTATCAAAAAAATATGGCGACCACGTGGTATTTAAAGATGCCAATATGGTTATTGAAAGAGGGCAGAAAGTAGCATTTGTTGGAAAGAATGGAGAAGGAAAATCTACCATGATTAAAGCCATAATGAAGGAAATTGAGTTTGAAGGCAAACTAGAAGTGGGACACAATTCTCAGATTGGTTATTTTGCACAAAATCAGGCTTCATTATTAGATGGTGAAATGACAATTTTTGAAACCATTGACCAAATTGCAGTTGGTGATGTTCGTACTAAGATTAAAGATTTGTTAGGGGCTTTTATGTTTAAAGGTGATGACATTCAAAAGAAAGTCAAAGTACTTTCTGGTGGAGAAAAAACACGTTTGGCGATGATTAAATTATTATTAGAACCTGTGAATGTCTTAATTTTGGATGAGCCAACCAATCATTTGGATATGAAGACAAAAGATATTATTAAAGATGCTTTACGCGATTTTGATGGTACGTTAATTTTAGTTTCACACGACCGTGACTTTTTAGATGGCTTAGCCACAAAAGTGTTTGAATTTGGAAATAAACGGGTTAAAGAACATTTTGAAGATATCAAAGGATTCTTGGCACATAAAAAAATGGAAAGTTTAAAAGAAATTGAAAAATAGGAATATATTGTTTATAAAAAAAGCTCCAAAAGGAGCTTTTTTTATGCATTCTTATAATGTTTAAACGGAAATAATAACATTCCAAAACATTCTCCTTGATGTTTTCCAATATGTTTATGGTGCATTTTGTGGGCACGTCTTAAGGCACGAGCATATTTGTTATTTGCGTTTCTGAACAATTTAAATCGTTGGTGAATAAAAATATCATGAACCAGGAAATACGTTAACCCATAAGCGAAAATTCCTAATCCAATTGCTAATCCGATTTCTAATATTCCGTTTTGCCATAAGAAGAAAAACGTCATACTCACTACTGCATAAAAAATAAAGAACGCATCATTTCTTTCAAACCACGAATCGTGGTCTTTTTTGTGATGGTCGGCATGTAAACTCCAAAGAAATCCATGCATAATAAATTTATGTGTAAACCACGCCATAAATTCCATCATAAAAAAAGTGATAAGAAACACTACAATATATAACCACATAATTTTTTAATTTAAAGTTTTAATGTTTGATAATGACTTCTTTTTAAGTTACTGATTAAAGTAAATTTAATCGATATTTTACATAACAACGCGCTAATAATTCTACTTTTTGATAATCAGGCACTCTGATTCTTGCATTTTTTATTTCAGTAGAAGGCGTTGTTTTTAAACGGGTTAACAAACGTTTGTAATACCTGTATGCCGTGTATACACCAAATTTAGCTTCAATAGGTAAACGTAAAATTCCTTCATATGCCATTTTAAAATCTGCTTCTATGTCTTCAATAATTTCTTTTTTTGAAGTTTCTGTTAGCTTATTCAAATCGGTATTTGGAAAATAAGTACGATTTAATCCTTCAAAATCAGCTTTTAAATCTCTCAAGAAATTCACTTTCTGAAAAGCAGAACCTAATTTCATGGCAGATGCTTTTAGTTCTTCGTATTTTTTTTCATCTCCATTTACAAAAACCATTAAGCACATTAATCCAACTACATCAGCACTTCCATAAATATATTCGTGATATTCTTCAGTGGTTTTATATTCTTGCTTTACTAAATCAAGTTTCATACTTTTCATGAACGCATCAATCAAATCTTGACTAATATTGTGTTTATTTACCGTGTGTTGAAACGAGTTTAATATAGGATTTAAACTAATTTTATTCTGAATAGCATCTTCTAATTCGTTTTCAAATTTTTCAAACAAAACTTCTTTGTTGTAGTCATGGAAACTATCTACTATTTCATCAGCAAATCGAACAAAACCATAAATATTATAAATATCTTGTCGGATTGATGGCGCCAGCATCTTTACCGCAGATGAAAAGGAGGTGCTGTAAGCCTTGGTAACTTTAACGCTACATGCGAAAGAAACGGTATCAAATAATGCCTTCATATTATTGGTATTTTTTTATTAATTGGGAAACTAACTTTCCTGATATCAACGCTGGCGGAACTCCAGGTCCAGGTACAGTTAATTGTCCCGTAAAATATAAATTTTTAACTTTTTTGCTTTTTAATTTTGGTCGTAAAACGGCAGTTTGTAATAAAGTATTTGCCATTCCGTATGCGTTTCCTTTATAGGAGTTGTATTCTGATTTAAAATCTTTTACACAAAAAGATTTTTTAAAGATAATGTTTTTTCTTACACTTTGTTTGGTAATGAGTTCAAATCGACTCATTATTTTTTCAAAATAGATTTCTCTTACTTCTTCAGTATCTTCTAAATCTGGTGCAATTGGGATTAGAAAAAAGCCGTTTTCGCAACCCTCTGGAGCCGTTTCTTTATTGGTTAATGAAGTAAAATTAGCATAAAATAAAGGTTCTGAAGGCCATTCTGGATGGTCGTAAATTTCAACGGCATGTTTCTCAAAATCCGAATCAAAAAATAAATTATGATGACATACATTTTCTAATTTCTTATCAAAACCAACATAGAATAATAGGGAAGAAGGTGCAAATGTTTTTTTGTCCCAATAGGCTTCAGCATATTGTCTGTTTTCATTGGGTAACAAAGTTTCAGTATGATGGTAGTCTGCTCCCGAAAGCACTACCTCTGCTTTTAAAATTTCATTATTTATTTCAATACCGGTAGCAGCATTATTTTCTACAATTATTTTGGAAATAGCAGCATTTGTGTGATACGTTACACCTAATTCAGTTCCTAATTTCACCATGGCTTGAACTACATCAAAAAAACCATTTTTTGGTTGCCAGGTTCCTAAACCAAAATCAGCATAATTCATAAAACTATAAAACGAAGGTGTATCGGAAGGTTTAGCCCCTAAAAAAAGAACCGGAAACTCTAGAATTTGAATCAGTCTTGGATTGGTAAACTTTTTACGAACATCTCTGCTGATGTTGCTAAAAAACTGTCCAACTTTTTTGGCCGTTTTAGTAGTTACTAACTCTAATGGTGATACTCCTGGGCGGTACACCAAATCCTTGATGGCAATATCATAATTACTTTGGGCTTCTGCCATAAAAGCTCTGAGGACTTTACCACTTCCTTTTTCTATTGCTTCGAAAGTTTGGGCAATTTCGTCTAAATTATCAGCTATAGCTATAAAATCATTGATTCCAAAATATACTCGGTAGGCTGGAGATAGTTTGATTAGCTCATAATAATCGGTAGTTTTATCGGGGTCTACGTTCATATAAGCAACCGCAATTTTTTTCCCATTTCGTTCTTCCTCAATTAACTCTGAAGCGAAGGCGTGATGTCCACCGGAAGCTGTTTTTTCTGGGTCATAATTTAAAT
>RDXY01000027.1 GCA_004293045.1 Flavobacteriia bacterium
ATCAGGATTTGTTTTAGAAACAGCAATTTGAGTTCTGTCGCCAGTACTAATTGCGTATTTTTCTTGGAAGGTGATACCGTCTGTTGAAGAAAAAACCCTACCACCTCCATCACTAAATAAAGAATTATTAGTTGAAGAAAGCCAAATTTTTCCTCCAGAAGTAATTTCAATATCATTTGGAGCAGTTTTATGTCCATCAATTGTTAATGGTAAATTAACTTCTGTCCAACTTGATCCTCCATTTAAGGATTTATATAATCCATAATCATATGCTCCTAAAAGCGCACCCGATGAAACCGTTGAAGCTGCTGCAACGTATATTTCAGAAACTCCTGAATTATTTCTAACAACAACATCGTTAATGTGTTGAATTCCAGGAACATAATTTGCAGTTACTATAGATGAATTCATTGGATTGATAGTAACATTTACTGGGCCATTTGCAAGTGCAGCAATTAATGCTTCGCCATTATCTTTTGAAATTGCTACAGAAGGAATTGTAACATCTCCATTAGTATCTGTACCACCCATAGCCGCAGGAATTCCAGGTGCATTATTTATCATAATTACGGCAATAGCACCGGCACTAACTGCATTTGCACACTTCTGAATAAATGGACAAGTACCTCTTCTAATTAATGCAATTTTTCCACTAACCGAACTCGCATTCGTAAACAATCCGCATCCTTCTGTTGGTAGCGCTGTTCCGTCATTCACTAATACAATATTTGAAGTCAAAGATGTAGTAACTGGAACTCCAAAAGCCGTTGTTTCAATAGAAGCATAGGTTGCAGAAATTGGAGAATTTATTATCACATTGGATGAAGATTGAAAAAAGGTGGCTCCACTTACGCCACCAAGAACTTTTATCCAATTATTACCCCTGTTAGAAGACTTCCATAATCCATCTCCATTAACATCTCCGCCCACATATGATTCTCCGGTTCCCGCATAAAAAATATTTGAATTATTTGGATCTACAGCTATACAAGTTACATTAAGATTATCTGGTATGTTTACCCGAGTCCACTCTGAATTTGGATTCGATATATTTGTATTTTTCCAAATGCCACCGCTTACTCCTCCTGCAAAAACAGTTTCATTTGTTGGGTCATTAGGATCAAAAATTACAGCTCTTGTTCTACCACCAACGTTGGTTGGGCCTCGTTCAACCCATGCATTATCAACACCGTCGCCAGGCGTTCTTGCAAATGTTAAATCTTCGTTTCGTTGTCTTTCTAATTCTTGTCTTAACATTTCAAGTTTCTCAGGAGTAGGTCTTCCAATTGTTGGATCCATTGTTGCTTCCCAATCGCTTTCGTAATATTTATTTGGTGGAAGACCTAAAGCTTGTCTTTCCTTTTTAGATTTTTTTAAAGTTTCTTTGTAAGGACTTTCAGCTAAATAACATTCATGTAAAGATCTTAATTCATCGAATTTAGAAATTGAATTTACTGGAACTAGCTGTAAATTCTCAACTGAATTTGTTTTAGTTTTAGGTAACGTTGAATGGCTATTTGATTTTTTAAATGGAGTATTTTTTATAGATACTACTTTATTTACTTTTGGTGTAGGTAATTTTGACTCAGTACAACTGATAAAATTAAATAACGAAATTCCAATAACTAATAGTAAGTGTTTTTTCATAAACAGTTTGGGTTTTATAATAAAACTCAAAATTAATGTATAAATGAGTAAAACACAAAAAAATTAATATTCTTTTTTATTTTATTCAATTATATTTTAGCTGCATTGATAATTTTATAAATTTCAATAGCTTTTCCGTCTGTTAATAATGAGACAAACTGACAAATATTTAATAATTTATCGTACATCGTTTCTTTATTTGCTTTGTATTTTTCGGGAAGAATATTCATGATTAATTTATCAAAATTAGTACCCGAATTAGAGGACGTGTTTATATAAGCTTGAATAAAAACATCTAAAAGCGTGTGGATGACTTTATACCCAATGATTTCTTTTTCAATTACTTCTTTGGATTGGTAAATATTTTTCACACTAATATCGATAATATCAGAAATTTGGGCTTTGTATTGACTTCTGTCCATCAGAGAAACAGGAAATGCTCCTTTTAATATGGCTGTTTCATTATCCATAAATATAGAAACCGCATCGTTTATTAAGCTACCAATTGCTAAAGCACGTAGATAACTAATTCGGTCCTCTTTGGTTTTTAATTCATTATATTTTTTAGAATCGATAGATTTTTGAACCAATTTTATTAAATATTCTAACGCAAAATCTTCAGTAATTAAACCGAGTTTTATGCCGTCTTCAAAATCAATAATTGTGTAACAAATATCATCTGCAGCTTCCACTAAAAAGGCTAAAGGATGACGAAAATAGCCCACGTCTGGATTAGATTTATTTGAAATCATACCCAACTCGGCAGCTACTTCTTGAAAGAATTGTTTGTCTTGTTGAAAAAACCCGTACTTTTTATCACAAATGTTTGAAGTTGGCTTTTTTGGTACACTTTCTTTGGGGTATTTCATAAACGTTCCCAAAGTCGCATACGACAATCGCAAAGCACCTTCCACGCCTTCTCTACTTGATGTTAAAATAGAAAAACCATTTGCATTTCCTTCAAAATCTACAATGTCTTGCCACTCTTTTTCAGTTAGATCCGACTTGTATTTCTGCCCACTTCCTGCAGAAAAATATTCGCCAATTGCCTTTTCTCCTGAATGACCAAAAGGTGGATTTCCGATGTCGTGCGACAAACAAGCTGCAGCAACAATCGCACCAAAATCGTTCAATTGATACCCATGAATTTCTTGCAAATGCGGATATTTTTCTAACACTTTTTTACCTACTAATCTTCCAATAGAACGACCCACAACAGAAACTTCCAAACTGTGTGTCAAACGCGTATGCACAAAATCTGTTTTAGAAAGCGGAATTACTTGTGTTTTATCTTGAAGTAAACGAAATTCGGAAGAAAAAATAATTCTATCGTAATCAACTTCAAAACCTAAACGGGTGTCGTCTTGTTCTTTTCGTAATCTTTTACTAGTATCGCCTTGTCGTTTTAAAGACAATAGTTGTTCCCACTTCATCATTATTATTGGATTTAGAATTACGAAGATAGGAATTTAGAAATAAAAAAATCCTTCGTTTTGAAGGATTTTAATTTTACTCTTTTAAATTAGATAAGAAAAACAAACTAGATTTTTTTGGATACTTATCGTAACTTTTATCGCTTGGATTTTCAATAACGGTTTTCAGATTTACCTCATCGCCAATTTTAAACTTTGAAACCACTAATTTATAATCTAACAGGTACGGACCGCAGAAAAAATTTCCGTCGGCATCTTGTTCAATTAATCCTGTATAAACTCCTTTTTCCTTTGCCATGATTTTATTTTTTTTCAAAGGTATAAAAAAACAGGCATTAAAAATAATACCTGTTTTGCAAGCTATTTAAATTTATTCTTGAACTAAGAACCACACATTTCACAATCGTCTGGACCCGCGTTTTTGGCTAGTTCAATCATCGCTCTGTATTCTTCTGCAGACATAGCATTTGTAGAAACTGGCTCCACGGCTTGTACTACTTCCAACTGTTCTTTTGGTTGAATATTTTGAATTGGTTCTGCTTTTTTATCGTTATTTAAAGTAAACTTAATCGCATCTACTGCTGCTTTTGTACGTAAATAATACATTCCTGTTTTTAATCCCGATTGCCAAGCGTAAAAATGCATAGACGTTAATTTTGCATAATTTGCATTTTGCATAAACAAGTTTAACGACTGCGATTGATCTACGAAATACCCTCGGTGACGAGACATATCAATAATATCTTTCATAGACATTTCCCAAACCGTTTTGTATAATTCTTTTAAGTCTTGTGGAATGTTTAAATTTTGAACGGATCCGTTTTCACGCATTAATTCTTGTTTTAAATCTTCTGTCCATAATCCTAATTTTACCAAGTCTTCTAGTAAATGTTTGTTTACTACTATAAATTCTCCAGACAACACTCTACGCGTATAAATGTTTGATGTATACGGTTCAAATGCTTCGTTGTTTCCTAAAATTTGAGACGTTGAAGCTGTTGGCATTGGGGCTACTAATAAGGAGTTACGTACTCCAAATTCCATTACTTCTTTCCTTAAACTTGCCCAATCCCAACGACCAGATAAATCGGAATCTTGAATTCCCCATAAATTATATTGGAATTCACCTTGTGAAATTGGAGAACCTTCAAAACTAGAATACGGTCCTTCTTCTTTTGCCATTTCCATGGAAGCAGTTACTGCTGCAAAATACATGGTTTCAAAAATTTCTTGATTCAATTTTTTGGCTTCATCACTTGTAAATGGTAATCGTAGCATGATAAACGCATCCGCTAAACCTTGCACTCCTAATCCAATTGGTCGGTGACGTTTGTTAGAATTTTCTCCTTCAATTACTGGATAATAATTTCTATCAATTACTTTATTTAAGTTTTTAGTAACGCGTTTGGTAACGGTGTAAAATAAATCGTGGTTAAAGGCTCCATTTTCAACAAACATCGGTAGTGAAAGCGAGGCTAAATTACAAACTGCAATTTCATCCTTTGATGTATATTCCATAATTTCGGTACATAAATTCGAAGAACGAATGGTACCTAAATTTTTCTGATTGGATTTTCTGTTGGCTGCATCTTTATACAACATATATGGCGTTCCAGTTTCAATTTGCGATTCTAGAATTTTTTCCCATAATTCATGTGCTTTGATGGTTTTTCTACCCTTTCCTGCGGCTTCGTATGACGTGTAAAGCGCTTCAAATTCTTCACCATGTACATCATATAAACCTGGACATTCATTTGGACACATTAATGTCCATAGACCATCTTCTTGAACACGTTTCATAAATAAATCTGATGTCCACATAGCGAAGAATAAATCACGGGCACGCATTTCTTCTTTACCTGTATTCTTTTTCAAATCTAAGAAATCGAAAATATCAGCATGCCAAGTTTCAATATAAATAGCAAAACTTCCTTTACGTTTTCCTCCCCCTTGATCTACATAACGTGCCGTGTCATTAAACACACGCAACATAGGAACAATACCGTTAGAAGTACCATTAGTTCCACGAATATAAGAACCCGTAGCACGCACGTTATGTATAGATAATCCAATTCCACCCGCTGATTGTGAAATTTTAGCCGTTTGTTTTAAGGTGTCGTAAATTCCATCAATACTATCGTCTTGCATCGCTAAAAGAAAACAAGATGACATTTGAGGTTTTGGTGTACCCGCATTAAATAATGTTGGTGTAGCATGCGTGAAGAATTTTTTCGACATTAAGTCGTACGTTTCCAACACGGCTGGTAAATCGTTTAAGTGAATTCCAACAGAAACACGCATTAACATGTGTTGTGGACGCTCTACAATTTTCCCGTTAATTTTTAATAAATACGAACGTTCCAAAGTTTTAAATCCGAAATAATCGTAATTAAAATCTCTGTTATATATGATATGAGAATTTAAATATTCTGCATTTTCTTGAATGGCTTTGTGGACTTCTTCTGATAAAAGAGGTGCTGCTTGATTGGTTCTTGGATTTACATAATGATACATTTCATTCATCGTTTCCGAGAAGGACTTATTGGTATTTTTATGTAAATTAGAAATGGCGATACGAGCGGCCAATTGTGCGTAATCTGGGTGAGCGATGGTCATGGAAGCGGCCGTTTCAGCTGCTAAGTTATCTAATTCGGAAGTAGTTACTCCATCATACAAACCTTCAATAACTCGCATAGCTACTTTTACAGCATCTACTAAATCATTTAAACCATAACACAGTTTTTTAATTCTGTCTGTGATTTTGTCAAAACTTACTGGCTCTTTATGGCCATCTCTTTTAATTACGTACATAGTTTTTGTTTTTTTTGAAACAGCAAATCCCTTTACTGATTCGGGTTATTTGTAATATTTATTTTTTGCCAGTAAGCAAGGCTTAGCGTTTATAATAAACGGCTTAGTTAGGCAAAATGAATAGCAGGATTTGGGGAAATCTGTATTGTAAGTTTTTCTTTTAAAAATCAGCGTCAAAAGTAATTTTTTGTGCTTCGGTATCGGTATTCATCACACCTGCTTTTTGGTATTCGGCCACTTTTTTCTCAAAGAAATTGGTTTTTCCTTGTAACGAAATCATATCCATAAAATCAAATGGATTTGAAGTATTGTATTCTCTATCGCATCCTAATTCTACTAATAATCTATCCGCTACAAATTCTAAGTATTGCGTCATTAATCCGGCATTCATTCCAATTAATGAAACAGGTAAGGATTCTGTAATAAATTCTCTTTCGATATTTAACGCATCCACAATAATGGTTCGGATACGATCTTTTGAAACTTTATTCACTAAATGATGGTTGTGTAAGTGTACAGCAAAATCGCAATGTACCCCTTCGTCACGAGAAATTAATTCATTAGAAAAGGTTAAACCTGGCATTAATCCACGTTTTTTCAACCAATAAATAGAACAAAATGCTCCCGAGAAGAAAATTCCTTCTACGGCTGCAAAAGCGATTAATCGTTCTGCAAAAGAATCCGATTCAATCCACTTTAATGCCCAATCTGCTTTTTTCTTAATGGCTGGAAACACATCTAACGCATTAAATAATTCGCTTTTTTCAGCTTCATCTTTTACATAAGTATCAATTAAAAGCGAATAGGTTTCAGAATGGATATTTTCCATCATAATTTGAAAACCATAGAAAAATTTAGCTTCGGCATATTGCACTTCATTTACGAAATTTTCAGCTAAGTTTTCATTTACAATTCCGTCTGATGCCGCAAAAAAAGCTAAAATGTGTTTGATGAAGTATTTTTCATCAGCAGACAACTTATTATTCCAATCATTTAAATCTTGAGACAAATCAATTTCTTCAGCTGTCCAAAAACTAGCTTCCATTTTTTTATACCATTCCCAAATATCATGGTGTTTGATAGGAAAAATTACAAATCTGTTTTTGTTTTCTTGTAAAATTGGCTCAACGATTGACATATGTAATTGATTTTTATTATTTAAATGAGATTGAATCTTTATATTTTTAACTCTACAAATTTCAATAAATCAATTGAATAAAAAAAGTCAAACTTATTCACAATTTGACTAAGTTTTTAACAATCATACTCAATTGCAAAATTAAAAATATTTTTTATAAATATTTGATTATCAATAAGTTAAATAACGTTAAACAAAATAAAAAAATCGGGTTAATCAGCTGAAAACACAACTACTAACACGATTTTTAAGGTGTGTTTTTTTAGGTCTATTTTTTTAAATCTTCGGCTACTTTTTCTAATTCTTCATACCATTCAATTCCAAATTTTCTAACCAAAGCTTCTTTTACAAATTTATATACCGGAACTTGTAATTCTGCTCCTAAAGCACAAGCGTCTGAGCAAATATGCCATTTATGATAATTAACTGCTGAAAAATCGGAATATTCTTTTACTCGTACCGGATATAAGTGACACGAAACTGGTTTTTTCCAACTTACTTCTCCTTGATTATACGCTTGTTCAATTCCACAAAGTGCTGTTTTATTATCAAAAATTACATATGCACAATCTTTTCCATCAATTAATGTAGTCTCTAATTCGCCATCTGTTCCAATCACATGCGTACCTTGTGCTTCAATGGCTGCGATACCTTCTTTTCTTAAAAATGGTTTTACTTTTGGATAAATATCGGCTAAAATTCGTGTCTCTTCTTGGGTCAAAGGAGCACCCGCATCGCCATCTACACAACACGCGCCTTTGCAAGCAGATAAATTACAAACAAAATCTTTTTCTAAAATTTCTTCAGAAACTATGGTTTTTTGAAGTTGAAACATACATTTTTATTTAAAGTGCAAAGATAGTAATTATATACGGCAAATTTCATTTTGAAATCGAACCTATTGAACATATTCCGTATCTTTGCAAAAAAATTATGATTGACTGCAAAGATGTTTTGGCGTAATATTGTTAGCCATTACAATCAAATTAGTTGCCGCTAACGGAAAAGGAGTATTAATATCAATTTAAAAATGAAAAAATGAAGATATTTAGTTACATTATTATCGCATTATCAGTAATCACAATTATTATTAATGCTACAAAAATTGAGTTTGAAAAACCATTTGAAGGTGAGAGTACGATTGCATTAATTGGAATTATAGCCTCGTTTTGCGCTATTCTTATAGTAACACTATTTATGGTAGCTAGAAAAGTAGTGGAACAAACAAAATAACATCTACTTTTGCTTTTCTAACACTTTATTTATCATTTTGTCTTTTGGAAGTACAATTTTATAATAAGCAGTATCGTTAAATAATTGTTTAGAAAATTCAGCATAAAGATAAGTTAGCACTTGTTCTTTTTGATTAGAGATGTAAAAAAACAATCCATTGGAAGAGATATATTCTTTAAATTGAGTAAAATATTTATCCTTTTTAAACAATTCGCTTTTTAATTGTATGGCATTCATTTTACTAAAAAACGTACGATTTTCATCTAATTTTTCAAAGGCATAATAACTCATTATTTCCGATTGCAGAAGTAACTCTAATCCTTCTTTATTGTGATTTTTCTCTATAGGTACAAATACATCAGGAATAATTCCGCCACCGCCGTATACAATTCTGCCTTTTTTGGTTTTAAATTTTAAACTATCAGCTACTTTAATACTGTCTGCTTCGTATAATTCGCCACTTAAAAACCGCTTTTCAAATTCGTTAAAATACTTTTCGCCTTTGTCTTCATAGGGTTTTTGAATACTTCTTCCAGATGGTGTATAGTATCTTGCAATGGTTAATCGTACTGCAGAACCATCATTCATTTTCATTTCGCGTTGCACCAATCCTTTTCCGAAAGAGCGACGTCCAAGTATAGTTCCTCTGTCGTTATCTTGAATGGCACCAGCAAAAATCTCACTTGCCGAAGCACTATTTTCATCGATTAACACATACACACGCCCTGTTTCAAAAATACCTTTTGAAGTAGCGTATGATATATCAATATTTCCTTTTTTATTTTTGGTTTTTACGATTACTTGCTTGTCTTTTAAAAATTCATCGGCCATGGCCACCGCCATTTCTAAGTAACCGCCACCATTTTCTCTTAAATCAACAATTACCTCTGTACATCCTTGCTTTTTTAATGAAACTAAAGCGTTATGAAACTCATTATATGTAGTTTCGGCAAAACGATTTACTTTAATATAACCTGTTTTATCATTAATTTTTGTGGCAACATCTATACTTTTTACAGGAATTAAATTTCTAACCACAGTAACTTTAAATTTTTTGTTTACCGATTTTCTATATACTACCAAATTAACAGGCGTATCTATTTCACCCTTTAATATTGGAAATAAATTTTCTGATTGGTATTTTTTTTTGAAAAGTTGCTTATTGTTGGCAAATAAAATTCTATCTCCGGATTGTATTCCTGCTTTTGCAGAAGGTCCGTTTGGAATGGGTTTAATCACCGTTAACGTATCTTTATACATATAAAAATTTATGCCAATGCCTACAAAATTCCCTTCCATACTTTCATTTACAGCCGCCAATTGTTCTTTTGGAATGTAAATAGAATGTGGATCAAGATTTTCTAAAATTCCAGAAACGGTTAAATCTACAATAGAATCGGTATTAATATGATCAACATATTCAGTATCAATAAAATCAATTAGCTGATTTAATTTTAATTTTCCTTTTGTTTTAGCGCCAATATTTAGCTGATTTAACGCGTCTAATTTACTGCCTAAAAGCAATCCGCCTACAAAAGACAAGGCAATAATTATAGGAATAAAAATGTAGTATTTATTTTGTTTTTTACTCATTAACTACAGGTAAATGTTCGGCTTCTACACCAGCTTTTCTTAAAAAATCTACACCAGAAGTGTCTTTATATTCATCTAAATACACTACGCGTTTTATTCCAGATTGATGAATTAATTTACTACACTCTTTACAAGGTGAAAGGGTAATATACAATGTAGCGCCTTCACAAGATTGTGTAGAACGTGCGACCTTTAATATAGCATTTGCCTCTGCGTGAAGCACATACCATTTTGTTAGATTTTCTTCATCTTCACAACAATTTTCAAAGCCACTTGGCGTACCGTTGTACCCGTCAGAAATTATCATTTTATCTCTAACAATAATGGCGCCTACTTGTTTTCGTTTACAATAGGATAACTTACCCCATTCAGATGCAATTCGTAAATAGGCTAAATCGTATTTTAATTTTTTCTTTTCTTTCATTGTTAAATTTACCGCAAAGAAACGCAAAGTTCCCCGCTAAGGTTCGCAAAGATTTTATTTTTAATACTTTTTGAACATTTTATATGGAATTAATACTGATTTTGTGTCACTCTGCTTATTCTTTGTGTAGCTCTGTGAACTAACTTTTACTTAATAATTTCGCTTTGTAAAATCATTGGCAAAACTACACCAATTATACCTCCTGACAATACCAAAGCCCAATCTCTTTTAGAAAATCGAAAAAAAGTTTGCAGAATATACGCCAGAAGCAATACGGCAAGAACCACTATTAGTTGAGCCGCCTCTATTCCTAAAGCAAATTCTAATAAAGGAACTAACTTAGTCATTCCCGAACCCACCATTATGGTATTAAAATAATTTGAGAATCCAAGACCGTGAATTAACCCGAAACATACCGTTACAATGGCTACAAAAGTAATGGTATCTTTTTTTGCCGATTTCCCAGCGGTGAATAAATGATACAAAGCGGTGATTAATATTGTAATAGGAATAAGGAATTCCACTACCGTTACCGATATTGTAACTATCCCAAAAACAGATAAAATTAAGGCAAAAGTATGCCCTAACGTAAACAAACTTACTAATAAAAACACACGTTTCCAATCTTTAAACGTGTACGGAATTAGTAACGCAATTAGAAAAACAACATGGTCATAAGCCGTGATATCTAACACGTGCTTTAATCCCATATTGAAATAGATTAAAAATTCTTGCATACCATTTCTTTTAAAATGTTTTTCAAACTTACAGCATTTTTAGGAAATAAAAAAGCGAGATTTCTGCCACTTTGTGATTTTATTTTGCTTGTTCCATAAATTCCTCCGCTTTTTCCACCATACTTTTTACCCCGCAGAAAAACGGCACGCGTTGGTGTAATTCGGTTGGGATAATTTCCATAGTTCTTCCAAAGCCGTCAGAAGACTTACCTCCTGCTTGTTCCGCAATAAATGCCATTGGATTGCATTCGTATAACAAACGTAATTTTCCTTTAGGCGCTTTAGAACTTGTTGGATAAATATAAATGCCGCCTTTTATCATATTTCTATGAAAATCAGATACTAAACTTCCTATATATCTGGAAGTATATGGTCGGTCGTTTTCTTCTAATTGGCAATATTTTATATAATTTTTAACCCCTTGAGGAAAATGCACATAATTTCCTTCGTTTATAGAATAAATACCTCCATTTTCTGGAAATTTCATATTGGGATGCGACAAATAAAATGTCCCAATAGCTGGATTTAAGGTAAATCCGTTAACGCCGTGTCCTGTGGTATATACTAACATTGTGGAGGTGCCATAAATAACATACCCAGCGGCTACTTGATTGATTCCAGGTTGTAAAAAATCTTCTAACGTTACTGGCGTTCCGACTGGTGTAATTCTTCTATACACTGAAAAAATTGTTCCTACGGATACATTGACATCAATATTTGATGAACCGTCAAGCGGATCCATTAATACCACATATTTGTTATTATGACTTTTATCTGAACCCGCAACGGTTATAAAATCGTCATTTTCTTCAGACGCAATTCCACAAACAATTTCTCGGTTTATTAATGTTTGAATAAAAACATCATTAGCATAAACATCCAGTTTTTGTTGGTCTTCACCTTGAATGTTTTGATCTCCAGCAGCACCTACAATATCCACTAACCCCGCTTTATTTACTTTGTAGTTGACTACTTTTGCCGCTAAACGAATGGAGTTGATTATTCGAGATAATTCACCGGAAGAATATTGAAAGGCATTTTGATTTTCGATGATAAATTCCCCTAAGGTTTTAGTGCTTTGTTCCATTACGAAATCGATTGAGTTGAATAGTTGTACAAATATCGTTATTTTTGTGATACTACGAAATTAATTTAGAAAGTTGTTTTTGTATATGTATTTTTGCAGTAGATTTCTCCTCGAAAATAAAATATATAGTAGAAAAAAACTTCAAAAAAATGAATATAAGAAAAGGAATGCCAGAAGATATGCCTGATGTTTTGGCTTTAATTAAAGAATTAGCTATTTTTGAAAAAGAACCTAATGCGGTTGTTGTTACAGCAGAAGATTTATTACGAGATGGCTTTTCTGAAAACCCTTTATTTTATACTTTTGTAGCAGAAGTGCAAAATGAAATTATTGGTGTAGCTTTGTATTATTATCGATTTTCAACTTGGAAGGGTAAAACCATTCATTTAGAAGATTTAATTGTCAAAGAAACGAATAGAGGAACGGGCGCAGGATTCGCTTTATATACCGAAATTATAAAACAAGGAAAAAAAGATAACGTAAGACGAATAGAATGGAATGTGTTAGATTGGAATACACCTGCAATTGAATTTTACAAAAAAAGCGGTGCAAGTGTATTAAATGATTGGCGCGTAGTCCATTTGGATGAAATAGGAATAGACACATTTGTAAATAATATAGAAAAAACAACTCATTATTAACTATTATAAATTTGAAATTTTGGATTTTTGGAATTTTTAATTTTTAATTTTAATATTGTAATTTACACACTATGAAAATATTTAAATTTGGGGGCGCCTCTGTAAAAGATGCTGCAGGAATAAAAAACGTATTAAAGGTGTTACAAACCGTTGGTTACGAAGATGTAATGTTAGTGATTTCTGCTATGGGAAAGACTACAAATGCGCTTGAAGTAGTAATAAAAAATTATTTTGAAAAGTCCAACGAGTTATATGCTTCTTTACAAGACATCAGAAAATATCACAATCAAATTTTATTAGATTTATTTGACGATGAAGAACATGAAGTGTTTTTTGACGTAAACACGCATTTTGATGATTTAGAATATTTTGTTAGAAGTAACAAATCGCCAAATTATCCTTTTGTGTACGATCAAATAATAAGTATTGGAGAAATGGTTTCCACCACGATTGTTAGTCATTATTTAAATGCTGCAGGAATTACAAACCAATGGTTAGATGTGCGTAATTATATAAAAACCGATGCCAATTACAGAGATGCCAATGTAAATTGGGAATACACTCAAAAATTGATTTCTAAAATAAACAGAAAAAAATCGTTATTTATAACCCAAGGATTTATTGGTGCAGATGAAAATAATTTTACCACTACGTTAGGTCGTGAAGGATCGGATTACACCGCTGCTATTTTTGCATACTGCTTAGGTGCAGAAAGTGTAACCATTTGGAAAGACGTTCCTGGTGTTTTAAATGCCGATCCAAGATATTTTGAAAATGCCGTTTTACTAAATCAAATTTCGTATAGAGAAGCGATAGAATTGGCTTTTTATGGTGCCAGCGTAATTCATCCAAAAACCTTACAACCTTTACAGAAAAAAGAAATTCCGCTTTATGTAAAATCATTTATTAATCCAACACTACCAGGAACAAAAGTGGGCACTGGTGTAGATTTAGAACCAAAAACATCTTGTTTTATTGTAAAGAAAAATCAAATTTTAGTTTCCCTTTCTTCTATAGATTTTTCATTTATTATGGAAGAAAATATTAGTGAAATTTTTGCTTTATTTCATAAACATAAAATTAAAGTGAGTTTAATTCAAAATACAGCTATTAGTTTTTCCGTTTGTATAGAAGACACCTTTGATAAATTTAAAGATTTGAAAACCATTTTATCAAAAAAATTCAAAGTTTCCTACAATGAGAATGTTTCTTTATATACCATTCGTCATTTTGATGCCATTTCTGCAGAAGTAATTGAAAAAGACAAAACCATTTTAGTCAAACAAATTAGCCGCGAAACGTTGCAAATTGTGACGCAGTAAATATTCAAACTACCTAATTAACGTTAATTTAATTAGGTAGTTTCATTTACATTAATTTCTTAATTTTCTAATAGTATTTACTTAACAAACAAACTGTTACTTTGCCAAAACAATACTGAATCGTATTATGGCAAGAGATGTTGATGTTGTAGTTATTTCGGATACCCATCTAGGAACTTATGGCTGTCAAGCCAAAGAACTTTTTACTTATTTAAAATCGGTTTCTCCAAAAACATTAATCATCAATGGCGATTTTATAGACATCTGGCAATTTAGCAAAAGTTATTTTCCAAAATATCATTTAAAAGTGATTAAAAAAATAATTGATTTGGCCTCAAAAGGGACTGAAGTCGTATATATTTTAGGAAATCACGATGAATTTTTACGTCGATTTGCGGATACTTCTTTCGGAAATATTGAATTGACGAACAAAAAAATAATGACCCTTGATGGAAAAAAAGCTTGGTTTTTTCACGGTGATGTTTTTGATGCTTCTGTACAACATTCAAAATGGATTGCCAAATTAGGTGGTATTGGTTACGATTTTTTAATTCGATTAAACGTCTTAACCAATTGGTTTTTAACAAAATTAGGCAAGGAAAAATATTCATTTTCGAAAAAAATCAAAAACAACGTTAAAAATGCCATTAAATTTATTGGAGATTTTGAAAATGCCGCCACAGAATTAGCCATAGAAAATAAATTTGACTATGTAATTTGTGGCCATATTCATCAACCTCAAATACGAGAAGTAAAAAGCAAAAACGGGAATTGTTTGTATTTAAATAGTGGCGATTGGATTGAAAATTTAACTGCCTTGGAATATCATAATAAAAACTGGAGTATATACACTTACGACAAAAACGATTTTAAAGAAGAATTAGAGTCCGAACACCAAGATGTGGTTTTGAAAAATATCGACGAATTAATAAAAGAAGTAGTTTCATTTAACTAAAAGAATATGAAATCGCCATTAAAAAGAAGTTTGCGTACGCAAACACCAATAAATAAAAAGGCGATACCATATATGACCTCTAAAAAATAAATTTTACATATATGAAAATATTATATGCCGTACAAAAAACCGGAAATGGTCATTTAGCAAGAGCTCAAGAAATTATTCCAATATTAGAAAAATATGGTGAAGTTACTGTTTTAACAAGTGGTAGTCAATCGCAAATTCAATTAGGCTTTCCTGTAGCTTTGGATTTCAAAGGCATTTCTTTATTTTATGGAAGTAATGGAAATGTTTCTTTCTTGAAGACATTTTTTAAAAACAATTATTTTAAATTTATATATCAAGTCATTAAGCTAAACGTACACAAATACGATTTAATTATTAACGATTACGAACCAATATCCGCTTGGGCATGTAAAATAAAAGGCGGAAATATTGTGGCCTTATCCCATCAATCGTCTTTGTTTTTTAATGAAACGCCAAAACCAAAAAAAATAAAATGGCTAAGTTGGAAAATTTTTAAAAATTACGCACCCGTTGTTAAAAAATATGGTTTTCATTTTGAAGAATACCACGAACATATTTTCAGACCTGTAATAAGAAAAAAAATAAGCGACTTAAAAACTTCAAATGCAGGACATTATGTTGTGTATTTACCTTCGTTTTCAGATATTAAAATAATTAAGGAGTTGAAAAAAACATCTGCTAATTGGATTGTATTCTCGAAATCAGCCACTGCATCGTACACGGCTAATAATTGCACAATATTTCCAATTGATGAAAATGAATTTTTAAAATCGATAGCAAATAGTGCTGGTGTTTTATGTAATGCTGGATTTGAATTACCAGCCGAAACGTTATTCTTGAAAAAGAAATTATTTGTTATTCCAATCAAAAAACAAATTGAACAAGAGTGTAATGCCTTTGCCTTGAAAAAAATGGGTGTCTTAACTGCAAAAAATTTAGATTTCAATTTAGTTGAAATGTGGGTTTTATCTAGTAGAATTATACCTGTAAACTACACAAGCAATATTGAAGAAATTATTGAAGACGTTATTTTAGAGAACACACAATCTAATAACGAATTAATATTTGTATAAATTGGACAAAGGGTGACAGAAAGTAGTTTGTTCTCATTTTATTTGGTTGGTAAATAGTTGCTCTTTTCCTTTTTATAAATTAAAAAAATCCCATACCTTTTCAGAGATGGGATTTTATATTTCTTTAGAATTTAACGCTTACTTTTTTCCAGAAGCTTCTAAATTTCTTTCTATTTTATGTTCTGGACGACTCCATTTTGGTTTTTCTCCTAAAGCTTCAAATTTTGAATCTTCAGCTTCTACTGTCTCAGGTTGCATTTTTTTAATAAAAGGTTTTTGCGGATTTAATCCAAGCATTTCAAACATTTTCATGTCTTCATTTACATCTGGATTTGGAGTAGTAAGCAATTTATCCCCTGCAAAAATAGAATTCGCACCAGCAAAGAAACACATCGCTTGTCCTTCTCTACTCATATTGGTTCTTCCAGCGGATAATCTTACTTGTGTTTCAGGCATAACAATTCTTGTTGTGGCCACCATTCGAATCATTTCCCAAATTTCAACTGGTTTTTCGTCTTCTAATGGTGTGCCTTCAACGGCAACTAATGCATTAATTGGCACCGATTCAGGTTGCGGATTCAAGGTAGAAAGTGCCACTAACATACCGGCTCTATCTTCAATACGTTCACCCATTCCTATAATACCACCGCTACAAACCGTAACATTGGTTTTTCTAACGTTTTCTATTGTTTCAAGTCTGTCCTCAAAACCACGAGTGGAAATTACTTCTTTATAATATTCTTCTGAGGAATCTAAATTGTGATTGTAAGCATATAATCCTGCTTCTGCCAAACGATGTGCTTGATTTTCGGTAATCATACCTAAGGTACAACACACTTCCATATCTAATTTATTAATGGTACGAACCATTTCTAACACTTGATCGAATTCAGGACCATCTTTAACATTTCGCCAAGCCGCACCCATACAAACACGAGAGGATCCAGAAGATTTTGCTCGCAACGCTTGTGCTTTAACTTGTGAAACAGACATCAAATCATTTCCTTCAATATCCGTATGATATCTGGCCGCTTGCGGACAATACCCACAATCTTCAGGACATCCACCTGTTTTTATAGATAAAAGTGTAGAAACTTGAACCGTATTAGGATCGTGATGTTCTCTGTGAATTGAGGCGGCATCAAACAACAAATCCATTAAGGGTCTATTGTAAATAGCAATTATTTCTTCTTTGGTCCAGTTATGTTTGGTAACACTCATAAAATCATAAATTAATGCTTCAAAAGTAGTAATTTACATTTGAAGAAAAAATTTATGCAGTAAGTTTTTATAAATTTTGATAAACAAGAAGCGGATTTTAAAACGGAAAATTAGGGACTAAATTAGTTAGGCGTTCCAATTTTCAAAATAGTGAAGGGTGTTTGCTTTATCCATTTCTAATTGCAATTTAAGCGCTTCGAAAGATTCGAATTTTTGTTCCTCTCTAAGTTGCTCAATTACATTTACTTGAATTTTATGACCATAAATATCTTCTGAAAAATGTAATAAATGTACTTCAATTGATAATAAATTTTCACCTAAAGTTGGTTTTACACCAATATTCATCATTCCAAAAATGGTTTTGTTGTTTAGAATTGCAGTTACGATATAAACTCCGTTTTTAGGTATTAGCTTATAGTTTTCTGAAATTTGAATATTTGCTGTAGGAAAACCGATAGTCCTTCCTAATTGATTCCCTTTTACAACGATTCCTGACAACATGTACGAATATCCAAGATAATCGTTAGCTAATGAAATATTGCCTTCTAAAAGTGAATTTCTAATTTTTGTAGAACTTACAGAAACCTCATTTACTTGTTTTGCTGAAATTTCTTCTACATTAAAACCAAATTCGTTACCAAAACCAATTAAGTCATTAATATCGGCGGCTCTATTTTTTCCGAACTTATGATCGTATCCAATAATGATTTTCTGAATATTGAGTTGTTTAATTAAAATTTGTTCCACAAATTCTCTTGGTGATAATTCAGAAAATAATTTGTCAAATGGATGAATAATAAAATTTTGAATACCTTTTTGTTCTAACAACTTTGCTTTTTCAGCCATGGTATTTAACATTTTTATTTCGGTATCGTTGGAAACGATTAATCTCGGGTGAGGAAAAAATGTAAGCACAACACTTTCTAAATTTTCTTGTTTGGCTATGTTACAAATTCTATCTAAAATACCGGTATGGCCCAAATGAACGCCGTCAAAAGTTCCAAGGGTAATAATTGTTTTCTTTGTTGATGTAAATTCGTTTAACGAGTTATATGTTTTCAACTTAGTTGTTTTTATTTGCAAACTTACATTTTTATATTATATGTATATATTAATTTATTATTGATTATTTAATAATTTTTTAATACTTTAGCCCCTTAAATATAATCAAATATCATATGAAAAATAAGTTACTTATTCTATTATTTTCGCTACTTTTTAGTGTAGCAATGAATGGACAATCAAAAAAAGAATGGTCTTTTTTTAGTTCCAATGAAAGTATTTCTGTATCAAAAACTGTTCAAAGATCAGATTTTCCGCAAGAGTTTTTACTTTTTAATCTTGATTTAGAAAATATTAAACAAAAACTTTACACAGCAGAAGACCGATTTGCAATCAATGCTAAGGGTGCAATTATTGAAATTCCAAATTCACAAGGTAAATTGGAAAAATTTAAAATGTTTGAAGCTTCAAATTTTGACCCTGCTTTGCAAGCTCAATTTCCTGACATTAGAGCTTATGTTGGACAAGGTATAGACAATGTAAATGCTCAAATTAGATTAAGTATTAGTCCGGAAGGAATTAGCACGATGACATTTAAAGCTGATGCTCCAACAGAGTATATTGAAGTTTATTCCGCAGATAAAAAAGTTTATGCTGTTTATAATCGTGATGCTAAAAGAATGAAAAAACCTTTTACTTGTTCAACTCCAGATGAAAAACTAGAACAAGATTTAATCGATAGAACAAGTTCAATGGAAAGATCAAGCAATCCGATATTAAGAACATTTAAACTAGCTATGTCAGTAACAGGAGAATATTCGGCTTTTCATGGAGGTACAATTCCTTTAGTATTAGCTGCAGTAAATACAACATTAACTAGGTGTAATGGTGTTTATGAAAAAGACTTGGCAATTCATTTAAATTTAGTTAATAACACAACCATTTTATATTTAGATGCCTTAACAGATCCTTATGGGGATACTGACACCAATTATAATAGCGAATTACAAACTACATTAACTTCAATTGTTGGAGATGCAAATTACGATATCGGTCATTTAATGTCTGCTATTGGTAATAATGGAAATGCAGGGTGTATTGGCTGTATATGCGTAAATGGTTCAAAGGGAAGTGGATTCACTACAAGTACATCACCTATTGGGGATAATTTTGATATTGACTTTGTAGTTCACGAAATGGGTCACCAATTTGGTGCAAATCACTCATTTAGTTTTAGCACAGAAAATAATTCTGTAAATTATGAGCCCGGTAGTGGCGTTACTATCATGGGTTATGCCGGAATTACAGATTATGATGTGGCTGCGCACTCAATTGACACATATCATGCTGGAAATATTGCACAAATACAAAATAATATGACTGGAAAAACTTGTGATGTTGAAACTGCTATTACACATGGTACCCCAGTAGTAACTGTTGGAGCAAATTATACGATTCCAAAAAGTACTCCTTTTGTATTAACCGGTTCGGCAACGGATACAGGAGGAACTGGAAGTATTACTTACCAATGGGAACAATATGATGATGCAGTTTCTGCTCAATTAACAACAGGTTCTCCAGCATCTGAAACTAAAACAGCTGGACCAAACTTCAGATCTTATTTACCTACTACATCAGGCACAAGATACTTTCCTGTTATGGAATCAACTCTTGCAGGTAGCAAAACAACAACAGGAAAAGCTATTATTGTAGAAGCATTAAGTTCAGTTGCAAGAACTTTAAACTTTAGATTAACAGCAAGAGATAATGCATTAAATGGAGGACAAACAAATTTTGGAAACCTAATTGTAACTGTTGCAAATATTGCACCATTAGATGTTACCTCACAAAATACAGTTGGAATTTCATATCCTGTTGGATCTACACAAACAGTTACATGGACTAGTGCTGGGAATAGTGGAATAACCGGAGGTGCAAATGTAGATATATTACTTTCTACAAATAATGGTGCAACATGGGCTTACACGTTAGCGACAGCTACACCAAATGACGGCTCACAAACAATAACTTTACCAGCTGGTGTTTCTGCTCCATTTTGTAGATTTATGGTAAAAGCGAATGCAAATATTTTCTTTAATGTAACAACTAAAGCATTTGCTGTTGGTTATACCGTTACAAACACCTGTAATACTTACACAAATAATACTCCGTTACCTTTTGTTGATCAAGCTCCAGGTAGTTATACAAATTCTACATTAAGCGTACCTATGACGTCAACTATTTCTAGTATTAGTGCTTTTACAAAACTAACACATACTTATTTATCGGATGTTCAGTTTGAAATTAGTAGTCCAATAAATCCTTCAACTTATATTAAACTATTTAATCGTTCATGCGGAAGTACTAATGGAAGTCTTAATTTAAAATTTACAGATGGCGCAGGAAGTATCAATTGTACTGCTGGTGGCACAACCCTTCAAACAGTTGCTCCGAGTGATGCTTTAAGTGCGTTTAGTGGTCAAAACCCAAATGGAACTTGGAAGTTTAGAGTATATGATAATTTTAGTGGTGATACTGGTACAATAAATTCTTGGGGTGTTGAAATTTGTTCTCAAACTATTGTCTCATTATCAAATGATAGTTTTACTGGTTTAGACCATTTCAATATTTATCCTAACCCAAATAATGGTAATTTTAACATCAACTTTACTTCAGAATCATTAGAAGAAGTTTTAGTAAGTGTACATGATATCAGAGGAAGACAAGTTTACAACAAATCGTTTAGTAATAACGCTATTTTTAATGAAAACATACAATTAAACAATGTTAGTTCCGGTATATATTTCGTTACTGTTAAAAATGGAGAAAGAAAAGAAAATAAGAAAATTGTTATTGAATAATAACTTTAAAATAATATTAAAAATGCCCTCCATTAAGAGGGCATTTTTTATTAGTTATAATAAACAAGAAAAGGTGATATTATTTTCCATTATATTTATTCATTGTATTATTTAAACCTGCTAAAACAAACGATTTTATTATTTCAGAGGAGAGATTTAATCTTTCAATTAAAGCTGCTTTTTCCTCTGCTGACCATTCTCCTAAAACATAATCTACTTGTTTGCCTTTTTTAAAAGCGTCACTAATTCCAAATCGAAAACGCGGATATTCCGTAGTGTCTAATAATAGCTGTATGTTTTTTAGACCATTATGTCCCCCATCAGAGCCTTTTGTTTTAATTCTGATACTTCCGAAAGATAAGTTTAAGTCGTCTGTAATTACTAGTAGATTTTCCTTTTCAATATGCTCTTTCTCTAACCAATATTTAACTGCTTTTCCACTTAAGTTCATGTAGGTATTTGGCTTCAATAAAATAACTTTTCGCCCTTTAATCTTAAATTCAGCTACTTCGCCTAATTTTTGGGTTTGAAAAGAAATATTTTCTTGATTGGCAAAATAATCTAATATCTTAAATCCAATATTATGCCTAGTGTTTACATATTCCGAACCTATATTTCCTAAACCAACAATTAAAAAATTTTTCATTTTTACAGAATTTATTATAGCCTTATTACTTGTTTTACTTTTTACACGTAAACCCAAAACTTTAAATAAAGATTCAACTATAGTCATATTTTTTTTATACAAAAATAAAAAAAGGGCTGAAAAAATCAGCCCTTTTTTTATCTTCTAATTTATATTTTTAGAATTTACCTCTATTGTCTTCAATTTTGGCTTTATCTTTTAATCCTTGAACAATTCTGTATGAAGCAGAACCTTTTGTTTGCTGGTTCAATTGATCAATTTGCGTTTTAAAGTCTTTCACAACTGGTGCTTTTGTAAGCGTTTTAGTTCTTACCATAAACAAACCGGAATTTCCTTCAATCACTTTAGATGTTTTACCTGAGGCTAAGCCTATTGCAGTACCTACAACTTTTGGCTCATACCCTAAATTAGGAATAACTGGCGAGGCCATAGTAGCACCAATAGCTGGAGCTATAGAAGAACCTGTTGCTTTAGAAATTGCTTCTAAAGTGCTACCTGTCATTTTCTTTTTAAGAATTGCAGCTTTTTTCTCATTTTTGATTAATGGTTCAACCTGCTGTTTTGCAAGTTCTAAAGGCAATAACCCTTCATCATTTTTCGATTTTAACTTCACAATAGCAAATCCTTGATTTACAATATCAAAACGTTTTACGTCATTTATATTAGTTTCTTCGTTGAAAGCCCATGTTACAATTTGTCGTTGTAAACCTAAATTGGCTACATTTTCATCATATGCTTTTACACTAGTCACTGGAGCGATTTTTAAACCTGCTGTTTTCGCTGCTTTCTCTAGACCGCTTGCTGTAGCATCCGATTCTATTTTTAGAGCTTTAGTATAGTTTACTTCTTCTGTTTGTTCTGAAGGTTGAATTTTTAAAGCTACAGTAGCTAATAAAACCGCATCATTTTTTCCATCCACTTTCATTACATGGAAACCAAAATCTGTTTCTACAACTCCTGTTTTTCCAACTGGGTTACCAAATAAGAAATCGTCAAAAGGTTTAACCATTTGTTTTGGAGCTACATTATCATATACTCCGCCGTTTTGTTTTGAACCTTGATCGTCAGAGTTCACCATAGCTAACATGGCCATACTTGAAGGGTTGGCATTAACTTGTGCTAATAAACCTTCCGCTTTAGCTTTAGCTTCTTCTTTTGTTAATTTTACTGTTGGAGCCGCTTGCATTGCCCCTTTATAAGCAATTAAAATATGACTAACTTTAGCTGTTGCGCCCGCTTTTCTTCCAGCTACTCTTGAAAGTTTTGAATACCCATTATCTGTATAAGGACCAAAAACTTGTCCTGGTGCTAAGGCATATAATTGTTCTGCAAACTGTGGGTTAATATCTTTTTTAGCTAAATAAGTAGAATCAAATTTAACTTCAGAATACTTATTTACGTATGCGGCTAAGTCTTTTGCCGCACGGAATGAATCAATAGTATCGTTTACGCCGTTTTTAAATTCAACTTTACCATTTACAAATCCATCCATTTTAGATTTCATTACGGCTTCATCAGCTGCAGATGGCTTATTTTCAACTAAAACATATTCCACAGATCTTGTATTGTCTGATTTGAATTTTTTAGGATTTTTCTTCATGTACGCCATAATTTCTTCGTCAGTTACCTTTACTTGGTCATCACTAACTGTAGAAAATGCTAAGGCTACATAATCAAAATCAACTTTATTATTATCTCTTTCGTATTTTAATTTCCCTTCGGCTTTTGTAGTATACACACTGGATTTAATCAACGTGTTGTAAATTTGCTCTTTTGCAAAATCTTCAATTTGCACTTCATAAGCTTTCCAGCTGTTCCATTGGGTTTGATCTGGAGCGCTTTGAAGAGAATTAATATATTCTGCAAATTTTTTATCGTCAAATTTACCTGCAGCATTTAAAAACTGTGGGGATTGAGACAATTGAGGGTCATTTTTAATTACCGCCATTAATTGTTCTTTCCCTAACAACAATCCAATTTTATCGTACTGATCAGCTAATAATGCTTTTCTTACTTCTTGTTCCCAAACTGAATTTAACGCTTGAGTTCCGCTAACGCCTTGTTGTTGCTTTTCAACATTAGCTACTTTGTTCATGAATTCTTGGTACTCAAATTTAGTTCCATTAACAGAACCAATAGAATCCACATTTGAACTTAGAAATCCTTTTTCTAAAGAAAGCTGTATTATGAAAAGTAATAAAGCACTTGAGATAAAAAACAGTAGTAATCCTTTTCTTTGTCTAATTTTTGATAAAATTGCCATTTTTATATTGATTTTTTTTATTCAGAGGGCGAAAATACAATTATCTATTTAATAATAAAAATAGTATTGTCGATTTTTTATAAGTTTTTTTTGTTGTTTTCCATTTTTTTAACAAAACTGCGTCGTACAAAAAACATGATA